>JALXFQ010000119.1 GCA_027067235.1 Gammaproteobacteria bacterium | reverse complement strand
CTACATCGTCAACGGCGTACGCGTCGTCGTGCTCGACCCCGCCGCCGACGAACTGCAACAGATTACCGACACCCTGGCGCAATACAGCGGCCTGGCCGGCGTCCACATTTTGTCCCACGGCAGCAACGGCGCCGTGCAACTGGGCAACAACAATCTGAACAACGAAAACCTGGAGCAATACGCCGACCAGCTGGCCGCCTGGGGTGACGCCCTGTCAGCGGATGGCGACCTGCTGCTGTACGGCTGCAACGTGGGCCAGGACCAGAGCGGCATCGACTTTGTGCAATCCGTCGCCGACCTGACCCGGGCCGACGTCGCCGTCTCCGATGACGCCACCGGCAACGCCGCCAATGGCGGCGACTGGGATCTGGAAGTGAGTACCGGGGCTATCGAGGTACAGAGCTTCAGCGCCGAGGCTTTCGATGGATTGCTGGCGCCGCCGGTTATCGACCTGAATGGCGCCGATATTGTTATCAACAACGGTTTTATCGACGACCGCGCAGGCTTTGTCGCCACCCTGAACACCAATGTGAGTGAAACGGTGATCGACACTGATGACAATTTCGCCGCCGATCCTGCAGCCGGCACCGGGCTTGCTCTGGTAGCGCGGTCCGGCAGCATCAACGGCAATGCCTACGAATACCATGTCTATGACATTGATTTTTCCAATGCCCCCACCGGAACGATAACGCCGGGGGTCATTGGTGGCGATATCAACGACACGGATGTGCTCAAGACCGAATTCCCCGCCACCCAGGATGGCGCCACCGGCACGGGAAGCTGGGGCGTTGACACGCGTTTTGGGCAAAACACCACACGTAATGCCCTGTTGTTTGATTTTACGACAACGCCCGGCTCACAGGGCATTGGCCATTTCGGACTGGATTTGCATGATACGGAAAGCTCGCCGGCCGGCGAGCTTGCCGAATACTACATCTACAAGAACGGCATGGTGATCGATCACGGTGTTATCGACTACGGCGCGGGCAACGATGGCAACCATGAGAGCCATTTTTTTGGTTATATCGCAGACAGTCCCGCCGGTTTTTTCGATCAGGTGGTGATCGTGGTAGGCGACGATACGCCCGGTGGGAGCGGAAATTTCGAACGCCTGGCGGCGGATCGTTTCACTTTCGGGCAGGCCTATACGCAAACAGAGAACAACAGCGGCACCGGCTACGAGACCACTTTCACCGAGGATGGTCCGGCCGTGTCCATCGCCGACACGGACCTGGCCATCAGAGACGCCGACGATGTGCAGATGGAATCGGCGTCCATCGTGCTGACCAATGCCCAGCCCGGCGATGTCCTGTCAGTGGGCGGCCTGCCGCCGGGGATCAGCGCGACGGTGGATACTTCGGTGGCAGGGCAGATCACGGTCAGTTTTTCCGGCTCCGCCAGTCTGGCCGAGTATGAAGCAGCCATTGGCGCCATCACCTTCGAAAACACCAGTGACAACCCGGCTATCATGGATCGCATGATTGAAGTCACGGTCAATGACGGCGACAGCGATTCCAATGTGGCCGGGACGATTATTCATGTTGTCCCGGTCAACGACGCGCCGGTGGCGAATGACGACAGTTTTACCGTGCCACAGGATTCAGCTGGCAATGTCCTCGACCTGCTGGGCAATGACAGCGATGCCGACGGCGATGCTGTGGTGCTGACTTCGGTCAATGGCACAGCCATCGTACCGGGAACGGCTCAGACCATTGTCGTGCCCAATGGCGCTGTGGCCGTGTCAGCTTCCGGTTCCGTTACTTTCACGCCTGCCGCCGGCTTTGCCGGAACGACGACTTTTGACTATGTCATTGCCGATGGTCATGGCGGCGTTGACAGCGCTACCGCGAGCATCGACATCACCGCTACAGAGCCGCCCGCCCCGCAACCAGAGCCGGTTCCGCAACCCCCGCAGCGCCCGCCGCTAACGCCGGCGTCACCGGCTGCGCCCGCTCCTGCGCCCGCTGCGGCACCGCCTGTGGCGATGATGCCGCCGGCGTTGCCTGTACGACCGGCAGGTGCTGATCAGATAGTGCTGTCCGGGGGCGGTCACCCGACAACCTACAGACAGGCTGCCGATGACCCGTGTGGTGGGCGGCTTTTTGCCGCTGAGACAAATCAAGAGCCGGTACAGAAAGACCCGATGATCGGCATCGATCCGGATGGTCAGTGGCGCAATGCCGACGAGTGGTACTACGATTCGGCGTTGAGTCAGTATATCCACCTGACCGTGACCGATCAGTGGGAAAAAATCGAAGCGCAGTACGGGAACGGCGAGAAAGACAATATCGTTTCCTACACCGATGGCCGGCCAGGTCTGCTGCGTCATGTCAACGCCGCCCAGCAGCAGCGGGCGGAACGGGTGCTGGATGCGGAAAGCGCAGGTTTTACCCCGGCGGCGGATTCAGACAGGCCGGTTGACCTGAAGAGCATGGCCGCTGCGGGCACGACAACGGCGGAAGATTCCCTGGCCCGGCTGCAGG
>JALXFQ010000118.1 GCA_027067235.1 Gammaproteobacteria bacterium | reverse complement strand
TTGCTCTATCCTGTCAAATTCTGGCTGCAAACGGCGCTGTTTCACCCGCTGACGGCGGCAGCCCTGTTATTGTTGTTGATTGCGCTGGTATCGCTCGGCTACCGGCGCGCGGCGCTGTGGCTGATGTGGGCGCTGCTGGCGCTGATTCTGTTGCTCACCAGCCGGCCGTTAGCGCTGCTTTATAACATTCCCTTGCGGCAAAACACACCGGCCAGTGAAACCGTCCAGGCCGACGCCATCATCGCGCTGGGGTCGGGCATCCATGAAGACGGCAGCCTGCGCCGGCTGACGCAACAGCGGCTGAACGCGGCGCTGGCGCTGTTTCGGCAGGGTCTGGCCCCGCTGCTGGTGGTCACCGGCGCGGAGGACAAACCCGACGAAACCGCCGTGCAGATGAAAAGCTATGCGGTGGCCCACGGCGTACCGGCCACAGCCATCGTCACCGTCCCCGGCTACACCACCCACGAAGAATCCGTCGCGGCCGCCAGAATCCTGCTGCGCCGCACGCCGCCGGTTCGGCGCATCCTGCTGGTGACCAACAAGCGCCATCTGTATCGCGCTGCGGAAACGTTTCGCAAAGCAGGTTTAGAAGTCCACCCCCATGCCGCCGACGGGCGCTTCAGCAACTGCCGCGGCTGGTTTTCCTGGTGCTACGCCAAAGCATTTCTCGCCACCAGCTATGAATATCTGGCAATATCGCGCTACAAGAATCACCAATGGATGTCGAATGACCACTGAGCTGAAAGATTATCAACGCGAATTTCTGCAATTCGCCATCGAACAGGGCGCGCTGCGCTTCGGCGAATTCACCCTGAAATCGGGCCGACTCAGCCCCTATTTCTTCAACACCGGGCTGTTTTCCAACGGCCTGTCGCTGGCGAAGCTGGGCGAATACTACGCGCGAGCCATACTGGACGCCGACCTCGACTTTGACATGATCTACGGCCCGGCGTACAAGGGCATTCCGCTGGCCGCCGCCGTCGTCATTGCGCTGGCGCAGAAACACGACCGGGATTTGCCTTTCGCCTTCAACCGCAAGGAAGCCAAGGATCACGGCGAAGGCGGCAATATCGTCGGCGCGCCGCTGCAGGGCCGGGTGCTGATTATCGACGACGTGATTTCCGCAGGCATTTCCGTGGGCGAATCCATCCAGGTTATCAGGGACAATCATGCAACACCCGCCGGCGTGGTGATTTCGCTGGATCGCATGGAGCAGTCGCGCGACGCCAAAACCTCCGCCGCCATGGAAGTGGCCAGTTATTACGGCCTGCCGGTGGAGAACATCATCAATCTGGATGACCTGATCGCCTGGCTGGGCGAAGCCGGCGACGACTACCGCGAGCATCTGCAGAAAATCGGGGAATATCGCGCGCAATACGGCGCATAGCGCGGCATCTGGTCGCGCCGCGGGGGCGGGCAACGCCCCTGCCGGCGGGCATAAGTTTGTTTGATGCCGCTCTGACCCATCCCTGTTTTATGTCCCGCGCCGGCTGACTTATAATCTGCGCCAATGACAGGTCTGGCAATAACATGAATAAACTGAACATCTGCGTAATGGGCGGCAGCGGCTTCGTCGGCGGCAGTCTCTGTGAACAACTGGTACAAGCCGGACACAGGGTCAAGATACTGACCCGCAGCTTCAAGACACACCGTCAGCTGCTGGTACTGCCGGGCGTGAACCTGAAACAGATCGACCCGTACCAGCTGGGCGACCTGTTCAACGAGTTTCAGGGCCAGGACGTGGTCATCAACCTGATCGGCGTGCTGAATTCTGACCTCAGGGGCAAAAAATTCAGCCAGGCCCATGAACATATCCCCGAGCTGAATTCCAACGCCTGCCAGCAAACCGGCGTAAAACGTATCATCCATGTCAGCGCCCTGCATGCATCCGAAACCGCGCCGTCTGAATATCTGCGCAGCAAGGCCCGCAGCGAGGCCAAGCTGCTGGCGGCCCGGGACAAGGGCATTGATGTCACGATTTTCCGGCCATCGGTGATGTTCGGCCCGAACGACGAGTTCCTCAACCGCTTCGCCAGACTGCTGCAACGCATCCCGTTGTTCTTTCCTCTGGCCTGTCCCGATGCGAAATTTCAGCCTCTGTTTGTGGATGACCTGAGCCGCGCCATGGTGCAGTCACTGACCCGTCGCAGCCTGTTCAACCAGACCTTCAACGTCTGCGGCCCGAAAGTCTATACACTGCTCGAACTGGTGGAATATGTCGCCCGGCTGAGAAAACTGAAGCGCAAAATCTTCGGCCTCAGCGACACCATGTCACGGCTGCAGGCCAGGATACTTCAGCGGTTTCCGGGCCAGCCTTTCACCCTGGACAATTATCTGTCCATGCATATCGACAGCGTCTGCGAAGAAGATTTCGAACAGCTGTTCGGCTTCCCGCCGACGCCGCTGGAACGCATAGCGCCCAACTGGCTGCTGGACGAACCGGTGGCTGAAGACCGGCGGCGGAGGACGGTTTGATTTTGGGGCTTGGGGCTTGGGGCTTGGGAC
>JALXFQ010000117.1 GCA_027067235.1 Gammaproteobacteria bacterium | reverse complement strand
ATTTCACGAGAGCACCGCGGTAGAGCTGGTCTGGACGATTGTTCCGCTGATTATTCTGGTTTCCATGGCCATGCCCGCGGCAAAAGCCCTGATCAGGATGGAAGACACCAGCAATGCTGACGTCACCGTCAAGATTACGGGTCACCAGTGGAAATGGGAATACGAATACCTCGAAGACGGTGTACATTTTTTCAGTAATCTCGACGACGCCAGCCGCAAGGCATCGCAGCGCAATTCGGGGATAGCTCCCACGAGTGTCGATCACTATCTGGCCAATGTTGACAAGCCGCTGGTGTTGCCGACGCACAAGAAAATCCGTTTTCTGATTACTTCCGGCGATGTCATTCATGCCTGGTTCATGCCCGATTTTGCGATCAAAAAGGACGCCATACCCGGTTTCATCAACGAAGCCTGGACAAAGATTGACAAAGAGGGGGTCTATCGCGGTAAGTGTGCCGAACTGTGTGGCAAGGATCATGGCTATATGCCCATTGTTGTGGTCGCGAAAAACGATGCCGATTACGCCAGCTGGATAGGTGAGCAGAAACTGGCCATGGCGTCCGCAGCCGCGGCTGCCAACGAGACCTGGGACATGGCGAAGCTGATGGAGACGGGCGCGCAGGTATACACCAAGATATGCGCCGCCTGTCACCAGCCCAACGGTCAGGGTCTGCCCGGCGTGTTCCCGGCTCTGGCCGGGTCGAAGATTGCTACGGGCGATATTCAGGCGCATATAGAAATTGTCATGAATGGCAAGCCCGGAACAGCCATGCAGGCGTTCGCCGCGCAGCTCAGTGATGCTGAAATAGCGGCGGTTGTTACATACGAGCGAAATTCATTTGGAAATAGCACGGGAGACAGCGTACAGCCGTCTACTATAAAGGCGCTGCGCAAGTGACCAAAATCAACCAGGTTCGAGAAGGAGACTATTCATGAATGCAGCGATAGCGAGCGAAGCCGAGCATCATCACGGCCCGCGCAAGGGCCTGATGCGCTGGATTACCACCACCAATCACAAGGACATCGGCACGCTGTACCTGTTTTTTGCGTTGATCATGTTTTTCATCGGCGGCACCATGGCGCTGATCATCCGCGCCGAGCTGTTCCAGCCGGGATTGCAGATCGTTGATCCGCAGTTTTTCAATTCCATGACCACTTTACATGCCCTGGTCATGATCTTTGGCGTGGTCATGCCGGCTTTTGTGGGGCTGGCCAACTGGAACGTGCCGATGATGATTGGCGCGCCCGACATGGCGCTGCCGCGCATGAATAACTGGAGTTTCTGGCTGTTGCCGGTGGGCTTTGGCATGCTGCTGTCCACCCTGTTCATGGAGGGAGGCGGTCCGGCAGGCGGCTGGACCCTGTATCCGCCGCTGGTGCTGCAGGGTGGCAAGAGTTTCCCGTTCATGGTGTTCGCCATCCACATTCTGGGTATTTCCTCTGTCATGGGTGCGATCAATATCATTGCCACGATCATGAACCTGCGCGCGCCGGGCATGACATTCATGAAAATGCCACTGTTTGTATGGACCTGGTTCATTACCGCCTATCTGCTGATCGCCGTGATCCCGGTTCTGGCGGGCGCAGTGACCATGTTGCTTACAGACAAGTTTTTTGGCACCAGCTTTTTCAGTGCGGCGGGCGGCGGCGATCCGGTGATGTTCCAGCATATTTTCTGGTTTTTCGGACATCCGGAAGTGTATATCCTGATCCTGCCGGCGTTTGGTATCATCTCCGAGATCGTGCCGACTTTCGCGCGCAAGAAGCTGTTCGGATACTCCTCCATGGTTTATGCGACTTCTTCTATCGCTTTTCTGTCGTTTATCGTCTGGGCGCACCACATGTTTACCGTGGGCATGCCGCTGGCCGGCGAGATGTTTTTCATGTTTTCCACCATGCTGATCGCCGTGCCGACAGGGGTGAAGGTGTTCAACTGGCTGGCCACCATGTGGCGTGGCTCCATGACCTTCGAAACGCCCATGCTGTTTGCGCTGGGATTCATTGTCATGTTTACCATTGGCGGATTTTCCGGGCTGATGCTGGCCATGACGCCGATTGATTTTCAGTATCACGATACCTACTTCGTAGTGGCGCATTTTCATTACGTGCTGGTGCCGGGTGCGATCTTTTCCATTCTTGCCGGCGTCTATTACTGGCTGCCCAAATGGACCGGACACATGTACGACGAACGCCTCGGCAAGCTGCATTTCTGGCTGTCGGCCATTTTTGTCAACGTGCTGTTCTTCCCCATGCATTTTCTGGGGCTTGCCGGCATGCCGCGGCGGATTCCCGACTATGCCGTGCAGTTTACCGATTTCAACATGATCGCCACCGTTGGCGCCTTCGGCTTCGGATTCTCCCAGTTGCTGTTTGTGGTCGTCGTTTTCAAGGCGATCAGGGGCGGCAAGGCGGCGACCAGCAATGTCTGGGAAGGTGCCCGTGGACTGGAGTGGACATTGAGTTCGCCGCCGCCTTACCACTCGTTTTCTGTGCAACCACAAGTGAAAT
>JALXFQ010000116.1 GCA_027067235.1 Gammaproteobacteria bacterium | reverse complement strand
ACGATGAACAGCGCCGCCACCTGGCCAATTATCGCCAGCGCCTGATAAAACAGAAAAAAGTCATGGAGCGCGACCAGATCTATGCAAAAATCCGCTCTCTGGCCAAAAATATCGGTGAATCGCGCAGCGAGAGCATTGCCGCCTCCATACTGAAATGGGCCAAGGCCAGCCAGATCGACCCGGACATGCTGATTGCCCTGATTTTTATCGAAAGCCGCTTCAACCCCACCTCCAGATCCCACAAGGGCGCTCTTGGCCTGACCCAGGTCATGCCCATGTGGGTGGGATGCAAAAACCCGCGCGACATCTGCAAACAGCTTGCTTTTCTGAAATCCAGGGAAGACCTGAACGACGTGGACAACAACATCCGCGCTGGCGCCATCATCCTCAAATACTATCTGAAACAGGCCAGGGGCAAATGGGATTTCGCTCTGGCTTCCTACAATATGGGCTGGGGACGCGTGGACCGGGACATTCTGGCGGGCAAGGATCTTGATTACGGCTATGCCAAGAAAGTGCTGCGGGTCTATACCCGGCTCAAGCAATCCATTCAGGGAGACTCGAAGCTGGTAGTGTCACGCTCCGGCATGCTGGAACAGCCGGGCTAGCCCGGATATTTCATGAAGGATTCGGGCTAATCCCTGGCGCCAAACAGCCCGCGCCACCAGCGCTTGCGGTTCGCCGGCAGCGGCCCCTGTAAATGCAGGTCTTCCGGCTGCGTTTTACTCAATACCCAGCCCGGCAGGATATCCAGACCGCTGCTGCCACAGGAAGACCCGAGGTTGTTCGGGTCATACACCTTGATGAAAGCTGGCTCATCCAGACTGTCTGCGTAGACGATCCCGCAGTAGTCATGATCGTGATCCCGGCGCAACAAGACATCCAGCTCTGACACAAACGTTGCCACCTGTTCGCCGCTGGCGACAGCTGTCGGCGGCTGCTCGCCCACGGCATACAGATACCAGCCGCCATCCGCGTCGGCTTTCACTACCGACCACAGGGTATCCAGATCATCCCAGCTACGCACACCGGTAAAACTGCCTTTCATTTTTGCGGAAAAATCGCTTGTTACGGCATCCATCCGAGTCCACCTCATTGATTCAAATGACAAGTTTACGATCAACTGAAAGAAAAGTCATCCGATTGTCTTAACGGTATTCTGGCATGGATTCACACGGCCTGCATTTTCGGGTATGTTCACGCTCCCGTTAACCAGGCCGGATCTGCCATGAAACTGCTGTTACGCCCTGCTGCGTTCTTCATCTTGCTGGCGATAAACTTTGCCGCCCAGTCCAGCGAGATCGCCAAACTGGATACTGACTCCCTGAAAGAATATATCGGCAAGGGCAAATGGGTGGTGGTCAATTTCTGGGGCACCCACTGCCCGCCCTGCGTGGAAGAGATTCCCGAACTGATCGGATTTCACGATGCCAATTCGGACAAAAACGCCATGGTTGTCGGCGTGGCGGTGGATTTTCCCAGCTTCGGTATGGCGGACAAAAAGGAAGTGGAAACCTTTGTTGATGAGAACCTGATCAGCTACCCGATTCTACTGGCCAGCGGCGAACTGGTGAGAAACATTACCGGCGATACCTTGTGGGGCATACCGGCCAGCTACGTCTACCAGCCTGATGGCAAACTCGCAATCAAGCATGTCGGCACTCTGACCCGGGACATGCTGGAGCAGTTCATCCGCCATTACAAACCGGAATAGATTTTTATACGCGCCGTGCATCTTTCTGGCCACGGATGGCGTAGAGCTAAATGGGGAGGCAATCCCTGTTGAATAAAAAACGACTGATATGGAGATACCAATGAAGCAAGCAAAAAAACTTTCCGGCGTTGCTCTGGCAACTGCCGCCGCCAGCCTTTTTCTGGGAGGATGTGCGTCCATGCATGACGGCTCTGGCGCCACTGCCGCAAAAAGCAGCACTGTACACTGCGCCGGCGTCAACAGCTGCAAGGGAACCAGCGCCTGCAAAACAGCCGACAGCGCCTGCAAAGGCATGAACAGCTGTAAAGGCAAGGGCTGGATACCGCTGAGCAAGGAAGAATGTGAATCCAAAGGCGGCACCGTTTCAGGCTAGCCTTACCATAAAGCCAGACGGCATCCGGCCGTCTGGCTTTCTCAGCCTTTGGCCAGTTTGAAAAAAGGCGCCACCGTCAGATAAATCAAACCCGCGGCCACGGCCAGGTTAAACACAAACCGCAGCGGATCATCGCGGATGATGTCCGCCAGTCGCCGACTCCGACCCTGCCGTTTAAGGCGCTCATATTGCGCCCGCGCTGCTTTCGCCCGGCGCTCCTCATAGGCGTCAATCAGGGCTTTCGCCTCCGCATAGCGGGACTCGTCCACCAACCAGATCGCCGCCGTACCGATGCCCAGAAACCCGCCCGATGTTTCATGTGTATCAAAGCCATGTTCCGACAGCAGGGTGCGTAACTCATCAGCCTCGTCATCGGGCACGCCGCGCAAACGGAATAATAATTTGGCCATGAGCGGATTATACTCCGCTGATGGAACAACTATCGAGCCAATGCCGCAAACGCATCATCGACAGCCAGCGCGACGCCTGGCTGCGCTACGGCTACCACCCCAATGCATTGTACTGGAGCAACGAAAAAATCCAGCGTTTGCGATTTGAAATGCTGACGCTTGCCGGCATACAGGAAGGAGAATCCGTGCTGGATGTGGGCTGCGGTTTCGGCGACTTTGCCGGTTATCTGGAAGACCAGGGTAAATCCGTGCGTTTTACCGGCATCGACCTGTCGGAAGAACTGCTGGCCGAAGGTCGTCGCCGCTACCCGAATATCGAATTGTTCAATGGCGATCTGTTCGATTTCGACCCCGCAGACGCCAGCTTCGACCACGTCACCCTGTCGGGCGCGCTGAACCGGAACCTGGACGACGACGGCGCGTATGCCCGCAAAGTCATCCGGCGCATGTACGACGCCTGCCGCGAGGGCATTGCCTTCAACCTGCTGGACGCCAGACACGAATGGACCGCCGGGCGCTGGGATTTGCAAAGTTTTCAGCCGCGTGAAATCGAAACATTCGTTGCGGCGTTTGCCAGGCAGGTCGAGCTCGTTGACGGTTATCTGGAGAATGATTTTAGCGTGCTGGCGTGGAAGTGATTTGCTTAAAAATATATTGACTTAGCATGCAATAAATATAGTGATAGAATGCGCGTTATTTCCTCAAAGCAACACTGCCATGGTATCGTTCTCCAGCCGCTTTTTGCATCACATTGTCATCAGAATATGCCTCCTCATGGCGGGTCTTTTTATTGTTACTGGCGCGCAATCAGATGACGATATCCTGCTGTTTCTCCCAGCCATACTCGCTGCTCAGCAACCCTCGGCTGCCATCCTGAACAACCACAGTGCCCAACTGGACGGAAATTCTCTCTATATAATTGGAGAATTGAAAAACACCTCTTCAAAACCCTTGTATTCTCTAAAAATTACTGCCGACGTAAAAAACGCTGCTGGACAGACCATAGCAACTTTGAATGGCGGTGTTCGAAAAACATTGCTGAAACCGCAGGAAACCGCCTGCTTCGAAATATGGGCTATGCACGCCCCTGCTGGCTGGAAGTCTTACGATCTGAACAAACCAACATCATCTGCGCTACCAAATATTTATCAAAACTACGGTATCCCCGAGGTTTCTGTGTCTAACACAAGCATGACAAAGAATATCTGGGGATACAGCGGCAAAACCAGTATCGTCATAACGGGAGATCTGAGAAACACGGGAGCGAGGGATGTCATCGCACCTAATCCCATCGTCACTTTATACGACAGATCCAATACTGTCGTGGGCTGCTTTCAGGGTTTTACGACTCAGTATGTTATTCGCCTGAAAAAGAACCAGACGGCGCCGTTCGAGTTCACCAACATCAAACCCTTCTTCAATCTGGTTGACCACTATAAAGTTCAGGGCAGCGGTTTGTACGCCGAGATATTGAACATAATACCGTGAACCCTTATTTCCAATCTGGCGATAACCGTTTCAGCCTTCCGGCAAGTCCTGAATGGCGCTGGACCCGGTTGCTTATCGCCTGGCGAAGCAGTTCGGCATCACCCACGACAGTGAGTCGTGACCGGGCCCGGGTAATGGCGGTGTAGATCAGTTCGCGCGTCAGCAGCGGCGACATTTCCGCAGGCAGGATGAGCATGACTTCGTCGAATTCCGAGCCCTGGGATTTGTGCACGGTCAGCGCCCAGGCGGTTTCATGCGCGGGCAATCGCGCAGTTGACAGGTCACGCTGGCCATCCTGGGCAGCGGAGGCAATGGTGGGGAAACTGACCCGCAACTGCCCCGCCCGCCTGACAGTCAGGCCGATATCGCCGTTATACAGTTTCAGGCCAGGGCTGTTGCGGGTAACGATGACCGGCCTGCCCGCATACCAGGTGAAGCGCGGAGGAATGCGGCCAGCTTGTGCCAACTGGTGTTCCATCCACTGATTCATGCCGCTCACGCCGCTCGGGCCGTTGCGCAGGGCGCACAATACCTGAAAACGTTTCAGCGAATCCGGCCCGCCGTCATCCATGCGCTCGAACAGTTTGCCGCGAAGATAGCCTTGCCATGACATGCCCGCGGGCGACAGCAAGCGCACATCGTCATGGTCTGTGGACAGCAGAATATCCGTCGCCCGCTGCTCATCGCCGCCATTCACTGCCTGCGCCAGCTGGCTGATGCCGGTTTCCTCGGCGTATCGGTGAACCTGATCCAGCACCACGACATTCTCCCGCAGCGGGTTTCCCGCGTCATCGGCGCACAACGTCGCCATCACCTCGCCGGCCTCAACGGACGCGAGCTGATCCTTGTCGCCCAGCAGCACCAGCCGCGCATCGGGACGCACGGCTTCCAGCAGTCTGCTCATCAAGGCCAGGTCAATCATGGACGCTTCGTCAACGATAACCACATCCGCGTTCAACGGATTCCCGGCGTGATGACGAAAACCCACCTTGCCATACTGAAAACCCAGCAGGCGATGCAGGGTCATGGCTTCATGGGCCAGCAGGTCCTGGTCCTGATCTTGCAGTCCGAGGAATCCGGCCGCGCCGCGCACTGATTCCTGCATTCGCGCCGCCGCCTTGCCCGTGGGGGCCGCCATGGAAATCCGTATATCTGGCCGCCAGGCTTGCAGCAGCATCACCAGCGCCGACACCGTTGTGGTCTTGCCCGTGCCGGGCCCGCCGCTGATAACGCACAGGCCATGAGCAAACGCCCGTCTGACCGCCTGCGCCTGACGTCTGGCCAGCGGCAGCTTGCCGAGTTGTTCATCCAGCCACGCGTCAGTTGGCATATCCGGACGCGTTTTTGCCAGACTGGTCAGTCGTTCCGCCAGTCGCTGTTCGTATTGCCAATAGCGCTGGAAGTAGAGTCGTTCCGCGCCGGCCTGGTCGCGATCCAGCACCAGAGGCCTGTGTTCGTCGCCCACTGATTCGCAGGCGGCCAGTTGCGCCACCCAGTCAGCAAGACCGGGCAGGCGCTCGTGGTTGTCCAGCGCCTGCCCGGCGAAATCCGGCAAATACAGACAGGTGTCGCCGCCACGCATCTGGTGACTGAGCATGCGCACGCTCTGCCTGAGCAGCCGCGCGTCGTTTTGTTCGCTTTCAGCCAGCAAATCCGCCAGTTGCCAGTCCAGCGGCTCCCATTGCCACTCCATCATGTCAGCCACCGTTCCAGTTCTTCCACCAGCGCCAGCGGCGGACGATCAAAATAAACACCGGTATTTGCCGCGCCATGAGGACGCATGCCGCGCAGAAACAGATACTGCACGCCGCCAAAATGGCGCTGGTAATCGTAATCGCTGATTTTCAGCTTCAAATAGCGATGCAGGGCCACGCTGTAGATCAGGTATTGCAGATAATAATGCTCGGCGGCGATGGTCTGCCGCATCAGGTCATCGGTGTAGTCGCGCGCCTCGGGGGCCAGCCAGTTGGATTTGTAATCCGCCAGATAGTACACGCCGTCGCGCCGGTAAATCAGGTCGATGTAGCCTTTCAGATAGCCGCTGACAGTGCGGAAATTCAGGCGTTCTATCGCCTGCCGGAAGTCGGCGGCAGTGAAATATCCGCCGAGAATGCGTTTCAGGCCGCGCGCATCCAGCCCGGCCACGGGGAAATAGAACGCCATTTCATTCAGGCGATCGCTGTTGGCAAGATTCGCCAGACAAAACCCGTCGGAATCGCCTGCGGAAAACAGCGGCGCATCCAGCACGCCCTGCAACCAGGGGATGACCCGGTCAGCCAGCACCGCGTCAAAGCCGAATTGAGCCAGTGTTTCGCTCACCTTTTCGGCCTGCTGCGCCACGGCAACGCGAAAATCAAGATGCTCCAGCACCGCATGCAGACATGAACCCGCCTGCGGGCCGCGCAGCACATCTTCCTTCTGGTCGCCGCGCCGCGCCAGAAAATCATAATCCGGCTGCTCCGAATGACGCCCGGATACCAGACCTGTATAGCTGGTGATGCGAACAGCATCCGCCAGCTTGCGCTGGAAGGTTACGGGCTTTCCCGTTACCGGCGCAGCTTTCGCAACGAAACGCCGCATGGCGTCACGCGACTGGATGGGCTGCGAGTGAATGGCGGCGGGCAGACCATCTGCTCCGGTCGATTGCTGCAGGCGCTGTTTGATCGTTTCGCGAATAACGGACAAGGGCTGATCCAGAAATTCCGCGTCGGCATCGCGGACATGCAGCAGCCACGCCAGCGCGGAGTTTTCGCTGCCCTTGATGTTGCCGCTGACTATCGTGCAATGCTGCACCGCCCGCGTGACCGCAACATACAACAGGCGCAGATCATCGGCGAATTGTTCTTCGCGCCTGACTTCCAGCCAGTGATCGCGCTGTTCGGAACCCAGCTCCAGCGATGGCTCGTAGCCCTTGTCGGGGTTGTGGAACATGAATGGCGCGTCGCTGGTTTTGCGCTGGCGGGCGGACCACAGGAACGGGCAATACACCACGTTGTATTCCAGCCCCTTGCTGGCGTGGATGGTGGCGATGGTCACCAGATTTTCGTCGCTTTCCAGCCGCAGCTTGCGCTCATCCGGCGGATTCTTCTCCTTGCCCGCGCGTTCACAGACGTGGTGCAGCCAGCGCAGCAGGCTTTCCATGCCCAGTGACTGCTGTATGGCTTCCTGATTCAGCAATTCCGCCAGATGCAGCAGGTCGGTCAGTTGCCGTTCGCCATCGGGCTGGGCCAGCAGGCGCTGACAGACGCCCTGGCTTTGCAACACTTCGCGAAACATGACCGAGAAGCC
>JALXFQ010000115.1 GCA_027067235.1 Gammaproteobacteria bacterium | reverse complement strand
TGGTGGAAAGCTGTAACGATTGCGCCATGTGCAATGCCGTTTGCGAGTTCGGGCTGGATCCGCTGCACGATCATTTTGGTCAGGAATGCAACAACTGTACTGCCTGCATTGCTGTCTGCCCCACTGACGCGCTCGTTTTTTCTGTCACGCCCAGGGATCAACCCAATCAGGGACCAGGTCATCTGGGACGCCTGTATCAGCGCGAGCACGCTGGCAGCCAGCCTGTCCGGAAGGAGGCAATCCATGAAACGTCGTAGTGTTCTACAGCAACTGGTTTTTTCTGCCGGGGCTCTGGCAGCCGCATCACTGCCTTATGGGCTGGGCCGCCTGCTGGCGCCGAAGGTGTGGGCAGGTACACGCAATCGTCAGCACATCCCCCTGCCCGGCGCTCTGCCCGATCCGGAAGCGTTCACCCGCGCCTGCATCGGCTGCGGCCTGTGCGGCGAGGTCTGCCCGCCCAACTGCGTAATCTTCCACTCTCGCGAGGGCGGAAACAGCGTCAATATCCCCTATATCAATCCGGAGCAGAAAGCCTGCATATTGTGCGGCAAGTGCATGGAAGTCTGCCCCACCAACGCACTAACCGTTACCGACCGCAGAAAAGTGGATATGGGCATCGCCCAGATTGACCGTACAGCCTGCTACCCGTGGGTAGACCGGGGTATTTGCGGCGCCTGCGTCAGCGCCTGTCCACTGGGCGGGCATGCCATCAATTTCAACATGTGGAACCAGTACCGGCCAGTGGTGCAGCAGGGATGCGTCGGTTGCGGCCTGTGTGTGGAATCCTGCCCTCATCCGAGTCTGCCGATCCGCATCGTGGAACGCTCGAAAGGCACGATCACGCCGCAGCCTATTTGACCGCAAATTCCGCTAAACCGTGACGCGGCAGTCGTCCATCTGCTATTTTACACTTACAGAAGTTACCGACCAGTTTACCCGATAGACGCGAAATGACCCTTTCTGCCAGTCGCCAGTTGCATGCCTTTCTGTTGTTATTGTTACTGATGGCCTCATCCCGGATGGCGCTGGCGCATCATGTGCTCGGCCGCCCCGCCTACAGCCTCAACGAGGACTCGAACACGCCACCCAGCATGCAGGTGGAAACCCAGATCGGAGACTACTTTGTCACCTACATGGTTTTTCCGGCGTTTCCGCGTCCCAATGAACCCGGGCGCATCAATCTGTACGCGCGGCGTATGGACAACAACCAGCCATTCCCGGGCCAGGTTACTTTCAGGGTTCGGGACGACAACTGGTTTCACAGCAATGAAGAAACCCTGGGAGTGCAACCGCCCGTGGACAACGTTTTCCGCCAGAACTTTCAGTTTCTCAAGGCCGGGAGCTACATTGTCAGCGCCAGCTTTGAAGCAGACGGCGCCCCCTATATCATCGATTTTCCTCTGCGCATAGGCAAACCATCCGCCGTTGGCCCGATCGGACTGGCAGTGGCGGCCATTGTTATCCTGCTGCTGCTGGTTAACCTGATTCAGCGCAAGCGACTGGTGCGTGATCGCATCCGCCATGCCCATGCCGGCGACAAGGACAGGACCCGATCACAGAAACAACGCCCATGAGACCCATGACATGGTGATGAACTACCCGGGTCTGCCGACGACATGGGGATGGATCGTAGCGGCGTGTGTGGCAGCTATCGTCCTGTGGGCGCTGACGGCACCCACACCCGGGACCGCCGGCGAGCGCCATTTAGCTGCTCGCTGGCGCCTGGGGCGGACACCGCTGGTCGGAAAACACCTGCTTCGCCTGACCACACGGCACTGGCCGCTTGTGGTTCTGCGCGTAATCATGGTTGTCCTGTTTCTGTTGATTATTGCCGCAGGCCTTTTCGGCTCACCCATTCCGCAACGCAACATAGCGACTGTCTTCACATGGAACATCTGGTGGACCGGCGTGATCATTTCCGTGGTGCTGGTTGGCACTGTCTGGTGCGCAGTCTGTCCCTGGGATACGCTTGCCAGATGGCTGGTACATCATCGACTGTGGCGGCGACCGGCGCCGCACACCAGCCTCAACCTGCGCGTTCCCCGCTATCTCAAGAATCTGTGGCCGGCGCTGTTTCTGTTTATCGCCCTGACCTGGCTGGAGCTGGGCGCCGGCATCACGGTCAGCCCGCACGCCACGGCCCTGCTGGCGCTGTTCATGATAGTGCTTGCGGTTGCTTCCCAGGCTCTGTTCGAGCGCAGCGCCTTTTGCCGCTATTTCTGCCCGGTGGGCCGCACTATCGGATGCTATTCGCAACTGGCCCCGGTGGAACTGCGGCCGATCGACCGAAACACCTGTGAACGCTGTGAAACGCTCGACTGTTATTACGGAAATGAAGCGCTGCCGCCTTGCCCGACATCCCTGGTCATGGGCCGGATACAGCAGAACAGCTATTGCATTTCCTGCGGTAATTGCACGCAAAGCTGCCCGCAACAGAATATTGACTGGCAGTTACGCCCGCCTGGCGTCGAAGCCATGCGCGGCAGCCGCCCCCACTGGGATGAAGCCTGGTTCATGCTGGGTCTGCTCGCCCTGACCGGCTTTCACGGCATCACCATGATGCCTTTCTGGGAAAAAGGCATCAGCCATCTGGCCCGCATGATTGGCGACTCCGGACAGTTGCTGACCAGCTTCAGCATAGGTCTGGCGATCTGCATGCTGGCGGTCATTGGCCTGTATGCGCTCGCGGTAGGGGCGACGCGCTTCTGGACCGGTGCGCAGCTTCATTACCGGCACGTTTTTGCCAGTCTCGCCTTTGTCTGTCTGCCGCTCGCTTTCGCCTACCATGTTGCTCACAACCTCAATCATCTGGTGCGTGAAAGCGCCGGTATCAGCAGTGTGATCGCAAACCCTTTCGGCACGGGCACATTGCCTCTGTGTCTGGCTGAAACCAGCCAGCGACTGAATCATCTGCTGATTCCACAGACTATGTTGCACACCATACAGGCCAGTCTCATCATTGTTGGATTCCTGCTCGCAGTGCAAATACTCCGCCATCGCCTGCAACGCATGGCGCAACCCGGCAGAGGTCATCGTACCGCGCTGTTGCCCATGCTACTATTTGCCGCAGTAATAACCGGTTTTCATATGTGGTTGCTGATGCAGCCCATGGTCATGAGGATGTAGGCGCGTGGATCGTAGAAACTTCTTTCGCTCGGCTCTGCAAAAAAGCGGGCAATCGGCGGTAAAGGCGGCAGATGCGCTCATCGAAAAACAGGCCGGACGCTGGATTCGCCCCCCTTTTGCGCTGGATGAACTACAGTTTATCCTGACCTGTACCCGCTGCCGGGATTGCATCGACGCCTGTCCGTATGGGGTTATTTTCCCGCTTTCAGCAAGAACCGGCGCCAAATTCGCCGCAACACCCGCTCTGGACTTACTGAACAAGGGTTGCCATTGTTGTGAGGACTGGCCTTGCGTAGCCGCTTGTGAAGCAAACGCTCTACAACTGCCCGAGGCAGACAGCGAGGCCGAAATACAGGCGGACGCTGGCGAAGCCGGCGCCAGCCGGCAACAAAACACCCCGCCGCCGACCATGGCGCTGGCCAGCATCGACGCGCAAACCTGCCTGCCCTACAGCGGTCCGGAGTGCGGGGTCTGCCTCAGCGTTTGTCCCGTTCCTGGCGCACTCACGCTGGTGGAACTATCCCGGCCTGTGATAGACGCGTCGCTATGTTGCGGTTGTGGCCTTTGTCGGGAAAACTGCATTGTCAGCCCCAGGGCCATCACCATTGCGCCCGTCCGGCAGCAAGCATAGCCTCCATGTCCTGAAGTCCGTGCGGCGCCTGCCCGGCGCTGTTTACTGCGGACAAAAAAAGGGCCCTGCAGTAAAGGGCGAAAACTGCGGGGCCCGTTTCCCCATCCCTGGGGAAAAATACTGTTCGGCGCGTACCGGCCGTTCAGTAATTTTCAGATGCCCTGATAGGGTTCAGGACACCTAAAACCGTTGGGGTGACTTGATTGTGGTGTTATTTCTTCTCGTCACCGTCCATGCCGGACATACCGGACATACCATCCATGCCGGACATACCATCCATGCCGGACATGCCGGACATGCCGGACATACCTTCCATGGAGGCGGCGAATTCCTTGGCATCCAGGCTGCCGTCCTCATTGGTATCCAGCTCTTTCCACTTGTCTACCAGGCCGGGCATTTTTGCAGATTCCTCTGCGCTCAGCAGGCCATCGCCATTGGCGTCCAGCTCGGTGAAGGCATCAGCGGCCAGAGTGGCGCTTGAAGCCAGCAACATACAAGTAGCCAGTGCAATTCGAGTATTCATGTCTTTCTCCGTAAAATTATTTTGTTTGGCAACACGATCATTGTGTTGTCGCGAAGTTATACGCAAACGCCATGCCAACTTTTTCGGAGGTGTGGAAACAATCACTTAGACGATTCGACGACGCCAGAGGGCGGATTTTTGTCGCCCTGCTGAGACGTCACATATCTGTTTAATCTGTATCATATTGAAATAACGGCATTATCGGGTGTCTCCAATTGGAGACGTTTTGTTAGATTGCCCAATAACTGGCAGAATAGCGATCCCCTGATTGCAGACGGGCGATGCGACCACCCATGAGGCTTCCTTTTGACTCATCCATTCGACAACTGACCTTGTTCGGTTTTCTGCTGGTTGTCCTGCCTCTGGTTATCGCCCTGATCAGCACCTTTATTCAGGCGCAGCGATTGTCCCGGGAAATGCAGGCAGTAATGCGCCATTCCGCCCGGGCGGTGGAGTTTGGCAGAATAGTCCCGGCGCAGATACTCAGCATGGAACGCACCGCCAGCCAATACCGGGTACTTTTGGACACAAGCCTGCTGGCGCGATACCGGCAACAGAGACAGCAATTGTCCGACGCCATCGACCAGTTTTCGGCGTTGCCGCTGGACGAGAAACTGTCATGGCAGTTAAAACAGCTGCGAACATCCGAATCCGCACTGTATGAAAAAATTGTCACGCTGGACCAGGAAAACGACGATGCGGAACGCTGGTCCGGGGAAATGGACAGCCTGAACAGGCTGGCGCAGAGTCTGCCTCTGAGCGTTTCCCAACTGGTTTCGGGCAGCAGTGAGCGCATTATCAAACGCGTTAAAAGCGTCCAGCGACTGCTACTCATGGAGGCTGCCGCCCTGGTGCCACTGGCGCTGATTATCGCTGCATATTTCAGCATTCTTATTTCACGACCGCTGAAACAGCTGGGCAGGGCTATTCGCCGCCTCGGTTCGGGCAAGTTCGATCAACCGGTCACGGTAAGCGGCCCGCAGGATATACGCGACATCGGCAAGCGTCTGGACTGGTTACGGCAACGACTGGCCGAACTGGATGAACAGAAGCTCATGTTCCTGCATCATGTTTCCCACGAACTGAAAACACCGCTTACCGCCCTGCGCGAGGGCGTCGGCCTGCTGGAAGACGAAGTGGTGGGCCAGCTGAATCCCGAGCAGACAGAGGTGGCGCAGATACTCAACGAAAACACAACACAACTGCAGGAACAGGTGGAAGCTCTGCTCAATTTCAATATAGCGCTGGCGCAGAAAGCACTGGGAAGGCGCGAACAGGTGGCGATGGACAGCATTGTGCGATCGGTGATCAATAAACACATTCTGGCGCTGCGCTCACGCAGCATCCGGGTAATTTCCAGATTGTTGCCGTTGCAGATTCATGGAGAAAAGGATTTGCTCTCCGCCATCGTGGACAACCTGCTGTCCAACGCTGTGAAGTATTCACCAGACAACGGAACCATCCTGATTCAGATGTCTGAAAAAAACGGCCAGCTGGCGCTGACATTCAGGGACGAAGGGCCGGGCATCGCCCAGGAAGACCGCGAGCACGTATTCAAGCCGTTCTATCAGGGGCGTTTCCTCGCCAGTGGCCATATCAAAGGCACCGGCCTGGGTCTGTCCATCGCTCACCGCTATGCAGAAATGCACGGAGGGAGCATCAAGGTAATCAACGCAGAAAAGGGCACCGTCATGCAAGTAAACCTGCCGCTGGCAGCGGACAACATAGCGCGGGAGGTGGCCCGTGCATAAATTGCGCAAACCACTGATTTTCGTCTCTCTTATCCTTGTTGCAGGCTGCGCGGATTTGACACAAACCACGCACAAGGTTTTCCCGCCAGCCGGCCTTGGTCTGCGGGGTGAATGCAGCGACATACTGAGTTTTTACGATGACATCTCGGGTCTGCGCTATCAGGCGCTGAAAAACGTCAAGACACGGCTGGCCAAACAGCGCAATAACTCGGGTTGTGCACAGCTGAAGCTGGCGGTGCTGGAAAGCATGCCGCACAGTCCTCTGCAAAACACTGCCGAATCCGCCCAGCTCTTGCGCGAGTATCTTAACAAGAAGCGCTACAGCTCGCCCGACGAACGCAATCTGGCGCGCATGTTGCTCGCCCATGTGCTGCAGACGCGCCGATTCCTGGCGCGGCAGAAAGCACTGAAGGAAAATGCTGGCAATGTGGAGAAACAGTCCGAGCAACTGGAACAATTGTCGGAAGAAAACCAGGATCTGAACAAGAAACTGGATCAACTGAAAAAAATTGACCGGGACATTTCCCGCAAGGAACAGTCAGTAATCAATCCTACCAATGGAGACGCCGGACAATGAGCAAGAAAAAGATATTGCTGGTGGACGATGATACCGGCCTGCTACGCCTGCTTTCACTTCGTCTGTCGGCAGCCGGTTATGACATCAGCACCGCCGCAAGCGGCGAGGAGGCGCTGGGTCGGCTGCCAGTATTCCAGCCCCATTTGATCATTACCGATCTGCGCATGGAAGGCATGGACGGGCTGGCGCTGTTCCACGAAGTGCATGATCGTTACCCTTCCCTGCCGGTCATCATCCTGACCGCTCACGGCAGCATACCGGATGCCGTGGACGCCACCCGCCAGGGTGTGTTCAGCTACCTGAGCAAACCCTTTGACAGCAAGCAGCTACAGGCGGAAATCGAGCTGGCATTCGAGCAGCAATACCAGCACGCGGAGGCGGTCAATGATTCTGACCAGACCGGCTGGCGCAGCTCCATTGTTTCGCAAAGCCCGAAAATCGAGGAACTGCTGAAACAGGCGCGGCGCGTGGCCAACAGCGAGGTCAGCATATTGATCCAGAGCGCCAGTGGCACCGGCAAGGAGTTATTGGCCCGCGCCGTACATGATATCAGCTTGCGTCGTGATGGCCCTTTTATCGCCATCAACTGCGCAGCAATCCCGGAATCGCTGCTGGAATCCGAACTGTTTGGCTACAAGAAAGGCGCCTTTACCGGCGCTGACCGCAACCACACCGGTCTGATCGAGTCAGCCAACG
>JALXFQ010000114.1 GCA_027067235.1 Gammaproteobacteria bacterium | reverse complement strand
AATGGACCGAATTGTAGCGCCGGCTGTCAGTGATGCCGCGGGCGACAGGGAGCTGGACCGCAGTTTGCGTCCAAAACGTCTGTCTGAATTTGTCGGGCAGGCGCCGCTGCGGGAACAGATGGAAATTTATATCCACGCCACCCGTCAGCGTAACGAAGCGCTGGATCATGTGCTGTTCTTCGGTCCGCCAGGGCTGGGCAAAACCACGCTGGCCAATATCATTGCCAACGAACTGGGCGTCAATCTGCGCCAGACTTCGGGGCCGGTACTGGAACGGGCGGGCGATCTGGCGGCGTTGCTGACCAATCTCGAACCCCGCGATGTGCTGTTCATCGACGAAATACACCGGCTCAACCCGGTGGTGGAAGAAATACTCTACCCGGCCATGGAGGACTTCCAGATCGACATCGTTATTGGCGAGGGGCCCGCGGCGCGCTCCATCAAGCTGGATGTCCCGCCATTCACCCTGGTCGGCGCCACCACCCGCGCCGGCCTTCTCACATCGCCGCTGCGTGACCGCTTCGGCATTGTTCAGCGGCTGGAATACTACTCCAACGACGAAATGCAGCAGATAGTTTCGCGATCGTCGAAACTATTGGACATGGATGCGGACGAAGGAGGGGTGGAAGCGGTGGCCTGCCGTTCCCGCGGGACGCCGCGCATTGCCAACCGCCTGTTGCGTCGGGCGCGCGATTACGCCGAGGTCAAGGGTAACGGGCATTTGTCGGCGGAAATCGCCGATCAGGCGCTGACCATGCTGCAGGTCGATCATTGCGGTCTGGATCTGCTCGATCGCAATCTGCTTAACGCCATTATCGAGAAATTCGACGGCGGGCCGGTGGGCGTGGACAATCTGGCGGCGGCGCTGGCGGAAGAACGCGGCACCATCGAGGACGTGATCGAGCCCTATCTGATTCAGCAGGGTTTTCTCATGCGCACCCCGCGCGGGCGTATGGCCACGCGGGCGGCGTGGAAGCATCTGGGTCACGAATTCCCGGCTGGTGCCGATGACGCGCATGCAGCGCAGGAGACGCTGTTCTCGCCGTAACGCGCTGTTCTTCAGGTGTGGCTGTCGCAAGCGGACAAACGCAGCCTTGTGTCCGCGAAGACCGTTTACGGCTCGGCAAGCCGTGAATATCGAACAGGAGTCTTATCTTTATAATGAAAGAGTTTTCAGTTAGAGTTCGAGTTTATTATGAAGATACGGACGTCGCTGGCGTCGTTTACTACGTCAACTATCTGAAATTCATGGAACGGGCGCGCACCGAGTGGTTGCGTCACCTCGGCTTCGATCAGGTCAGATTGTCTGTTGACCCGGGGGTCATCTTTGCGGTGCGCAGTGCTCATGTTGATTATCTGCGTCCGGCGCGGCTGGATGATTTGCTGGACGCAACGCTGTCGGTAACGCGTGCGGGCGCGGCAAGTATCACTTTTATGCAGGCAATACGGCGCGGCGATGAAGTGCTGTGTCGCGGCGAAGTGAAAATCGCATCGCTGGATGCGGCGGGCTTCAGCTTGATGGCGGTGCCGGATCAAATCGGCGCCGCCGTAGAACGCTGGCGCAGCAGCTGACCGGCCAAACATACAGGGGAAGCAAGATTACATGGAATTGACCGCAACGCAGAATGACCTGTCCATTCTGCACCTGATAACGAACGCCAGTCTGCTGGTGCAACTGGTCATGGCGCTGCTGCTGGTGGCGTCGATTATTTCCTGGACCATGATAGCCCGCAAGTGGCTCTCCCTGCGCGCGGCCAGGCGCGAGGCCGACCAGTTCGAAGAAGAATTCTGGCAGGGCGGCGAAATGGACAAGCTCTACAATCGTTACACATCCGGTCATGTGCAACCCATGGGCATGGCGGCGATGTTTGTCAACGGCCTCACTGAATTCAAACGGCTGGCGGAAAAGGATGTCGCCAAGCCGGATATCGTCAACGGCGTACAGCGCGCCATGCGCGTATCACTGGCGCGTGAAATCGACGACCTGGAAACCCATTTGTCGTTTCTTGCCACGGTGGGTTCCACCAGTCCCTATGTCGGCTTGTTCGGCACGGTATGGGGCATCATGAACTCGTTTCGCTCGCTTGGCAGCATCAAACACGTCACTATCGGCACTGTGGCGCCGGGCATCGCCGAAGCGCTGGTGGCCACGGCCATGGGCCTGTTCGCGGCCATCCCCGCCGTGGTCGCCTACAATCGTTTTTCCCATGATGTGGAACGGCTGGCGTTTCGCTATGAGAATTTCATGGAAGAACTGCTGAGCATTATCAACCGTCAGCTGTACGGTTCGCGCCGGCGTCGTGCGGAAGATGAATCATGAGCAGTTACCGTTCGCGGCGTCGCAAGCCGATGTCGGAAATCAACGTGGTTCCCTATATCGATGTCATGCTGGTGCTGCTGGTGATTTTCATGATTACCACGCCGCTGCTCACCGAAGGCGTGGACGTGGCGCTGCCGCAGGCCTCCGCCCGTGACGTGGAGCCGAAGGAAACGGAACCCTTTGTTGTCAATATCACGGCTGATGGCCGGTATTTTGTTAACGAGGAAGAGGAGACGCCCGCCACGCTCAACGACATTGTCACCAAGGCGGCGGCAATGCTGCGTATCGACGCGGCCAATCATACAAAAACCGATTTCATGGTGCGCGGTGACAAGGGCGTCGATTACGGCACGGTCGTGCAGGCCATGGCAGCGTTACAACAGGCGGGAGTGCCCAGTGTCGGACTACTGACCCAGCCACCGGAATGAGATCGCATCGCACAAAACGGCGTGGTCATGGCGTCTTGCTGCCGTTCCTGTTGTCTTTGGCTGTGCATCTGGCGCTGTTGTCGGTGTTGGTGTTGAATTTTTCCCTTTCGTCAAAACCGATGGGCGCAAAAAAAAACCTGTCTGCCGAGCCCATCATTCAGGCGCAGGCTGTGGATGAGCAGAAAGTCCAGCAGGTCGTGGAGCAGATCAGGGCAAAGGAAGAACAGAAAAAACAGGAAGCATTGCAACGCAAGAAAGAACTGGAGGCGTTGCAACAGAAGCGCCATCAGGAAGAGCAGCGCCTGCGGGAACTGGAAAAGAAAAAACAACTCGAAAAAAAGCAGCTGGACGAACTGGCAAAAAAGAAAAAGCGGGAAGAACAGCAACGCAAGGCAGCCGAGAAAAAACGCAAGGCGGAAGAGCTAAAACGCAGGGAGGCCGAGAAGAAGCGCAAGGCGGAAGAAAAGAAAAAAGCGGAAAAACTGAGAAAAGAACAGGAAAAAAAGAAAAAGGCGGAAGCGCTGAAAAAACGCGAAGCCGAGAAGAAGCGCAAGGCGGCCGAGGCGAAAAAAGCACGGCAGGCGCTGGAGCGGCGCGCCGATGCCGAATTCAACCGCTATGCCGCGCGTATTCAGGCCAAGGTGGAGAGCAACTGGCGTTACAACGGGCAGCAATGTCATACCGCCAAAGTGCGGGTGCAACTGGCTCCCGGTGGCGTCGTCAGGAATGTGCGGGTGATTCGCGGCAGCGGCGATCCGGTGTTTGACCGCAGCGTCGAGGCGGCTTTTTTGCGGGCGTCGCCCCTGCCTTTGCCGCCGGATCCTCAACTGTTCCAGTTTTACCGGGAAATCGAGTTTGTATTCAACCCTTGTGGTTAGGAAATGCTGATGAAAAAGACGACACACATGAGTCTGGTTAAGTGGCTGGGCGGGCTGGGCTTGCTGTTGTTTCTGACAACTGCCCAGGCGGTATTGACCATCGAAATCAATCGCGGTGTGGATGCCGGTATCGCGGTCGCCATTGTGCCATTTCACGGCAATGCCGCCGCGCCGCAGGATCTGGCGGCCATCGTCAACGCGGATCTGACCCGCAGTGGCCGCTTTGATACCTTGCCGAAGGAAAACTTTCTCTCCATGCCGGGGGCGAATTCGGTAATCAGTTACAAGGACTGGCGTTTGCTCAAGGCCGAGGCGGTGGCAGTGGGTGATGTAAAAGCCCTGGGCGGTGATCGTTACCAGGTGGATTTCAAGCTTTACGATGTATTGCGCCAGACCCAGCTGGGCGGCTACCGCTATACTGTCAGCAGCGCCAAACTGCGCCGCGTGGCGCACAAGATCTCCGATTATATTTACGAGAAGCTTACCGGCCGCAAGGGCGCGTTCGATACGCGCATCGCCTATGTGACGGCCCGTCGTCTGGGCAAGGGGAAAGCGACTTATCAGCTGTGGGTGGCCGATTCCGATGCCTACAATGCCAGGAATGTGCTGACCTCGAAAGAGCCCATCATGTCGCCGGCCTGGTCGCCGGACGGGCGCAAGCTGGCCTATGTCTCGTTCGAGAAGAAACGCTCCATGATCTATGTGCAGAACCTGTCTAGCGGCAATCGCCAGCTGGTGGCCAGATTCCGCGGCCTGAACAGCGCGCCAGCCTGGTCGCCCGATGGCAGCCAGCTGGCTTTTTCATCGTCAAAGGACGGCAATCCGGAAATCTATGTGATGAACCTGGCGACGAAGCAGCCGCGCCGGCTGACCCGTCACCGCTCCATCGATACCGAACCGGCCTGGTCGCCTGATGGACGCAGCCTGATATTCACGTCCGATCGTGCCGGCCGGCCGCAGATCTACAAAATGTCGGCCAGTGGCGGCAGCCCCCGACGCCTGACTTTTGAAGGCAAATACAATGCCCGTGCATCGTACGCGCCGGACGGAACAAAAATTGTCATGGTAACGCAGAATGACAGCGGCTTTCATATAGCCACGCTGGATCAGCGCAGCGGACGTTTCAAGGTGCTGACCGGTACCCGCCTGGACGAATCACCCAGCTTTGCGCCAAATGGTGATATGATATTGTACGCTACGGAAAAGGGTGGGCGTGGCGTCATGGCGGCGGTATCCGCGGATGGCAAGGTGCAACAAACACTGCGCGTGCAATCCGGAGATGTCAGGGAACCGTCATGGTCGCCGTTTAATCGAGGTTTATAAGAGGAGAAAATCGTGTTGAATAAAAAGTTTCTGTTGATTGTTCTGGTGGCATTTGGCCTTGCCGGGTGCGCCGCCGACCCGATGAAGCCGGAGGGCGTGGATACCGGCGGAGAAGCCGCTCCCGGTGATGGCGCCGAAGCGATTCCGGGAAGTGGTGATGGCGACATCAATGCCATGGCGATCAGCGAGGAAGGCCAGTTCGGGAATTATCCCGGCGACCCGCTGTCCCACCGCAGGATTTTCTTTGAATATAACAGCTATTCGGTGGAGCCGGCCGCGCAGGCTGTAATTGAGGCGCACGCCCAGTATCTGGTGGGTCATCCCGGTACCAACATTACGCTGGAAGGTCACGCCGACGAACGCGGAACGCGTGAATACAACCTCGCCCTGGGTGAGAAACGCGCCGAAGCGGTGGCCGAGCTGATGTCGGCTCTGGGCGTCGACCGGAACCGTATCGTCACCACTTCCTATGGCGAAGAAAAGCCACTGGAACTGGGCCATAATGAAGCCGCCTGGAGCAAGAACCGCCGGGTTGAGCTGATTTACTGATTGCCCGTTTGTTCAAATACTCGGCGGGTGGATTTTCCCCCGCCGTTTTTTATTGGTACGAGATATGAAACGCCGCTCTGCAATACTCATCGCAACGCTTGCCGGAATGGCCGGCTGCGCGACTCCGCCGCCGCAACCGGCCGGGCCGACCACAGATCAACGCCTGAGCTCGGCTACCCGCACACTGCACAGTGAAATCCAGGATTTGCGTGACGAAGTGAAACAGTTGCGTAACCAGCTGGAGCTCAAGTCTTACGAAATTGACCAGATGAAGTCCCGCATGGGCGCCTCCGGCAATACTGCGGGACAGCCAAGGGTGCCACAGCGCTTCGGGCAGCTGCGTGGATCCTCCGATTCTGCCGATGCCAATGAAGCCGTTGACGCGAACACTCAACAGACGCCGGCAGACTCCACGGCAACGACCGATTCCCGGCAGGTTCCGGCGGCGCAGGATGTGGCTGCCGAATCGGGTGCGGATGATGGCAGCACCATGCCCGGCGCGGGTGAACCGGAATCCGCGGCTGCGGCAGACGAAAATCAGCCGGAACCGGCGCCGAATGACGGGGCGATGGCGCCGGCTGCGAGCCAGCCCGGCGCATCCGGCGGCTCTGCCGACATGGCCCCCGAAGCCACGCCCGATGACGCCGGGATCGCGCACAGGGAGACGTCAGATGCCGGCAGCGGCGCGCCCGCCCAGGGTGCTACTGCGGTGAGTGAAAACGAACAGGCTACCTATGACCAGGCTTTTGGTCTGCTGAAACAAAGCCGCTTCGATGAGGCCCACAGCGCACTGCAGCAGTTCGTATCGAACTATCCGGCCAGTCCGCTGGCGGACAATGCGCAGTACTGGTCGGGCGAAGCCCTGTATGCCATGCGGGCGTTTGACCGGGCGGTCACTGAATTCGACAAGGTGGTGCAGAACTATCCGGACAGCGACAAGGCGCCCGAGGCCCTGCTGAAAAAGGGCTACAGCTACTACGAACTGGGCGATCTGGCTGCGGCCGAGGCGACGCTGAATCAGGTGGTCAGCCAATATCCGGGCTCCCGCGTGTCGGTGGCCGCGAAAAATCGCCTGACCCAGATCAGCAGTGACAAGCGAAAGCAAGGCGCGGGGCAGTAAACCGCCTGCCGGCGCAAACCAGCCCGCTCTGCGCATCAGCGAAATCTTCCATTCGCTGCAGGGCGAAGCGCGGACGGCCGGCATGCCCACGGTGTTTGTGCGCCTCAGCGGTTGTCCGCTGCGTTGTGTTTATTGCGATACGGAATACGCTTTTCGCGGCGGCGAATGGATGAGCGAGCAGGCCGTTGTCGGGAAAGTGGCCGGCTACCGCTGCCCGCTGGTATGCGTTACCGGCGGTGAACCGCTGGCCCAGAAGGCTTGTCATTCACTACTGAAAAGCCTGTGTGATGCCGGTTATCAGGTATCCCTGGAAACCAGCGGCGCCATGGCCATATCCGCCGTGGACCCGCGCACCAGCATCGTTCTTGATATGAAAACACCCGGCTCCGGCGAATCAGAACGCAACCGCTACGACAATCTCGCCCTGCTCAGGCAAAAAGACCAGCTGAAGTTCGTACTCTGCGACCGGGCGGATTTTGACTGGAGCGTGGAACTCATGCGTGAACACAATCTGGCGGCGCGCTGTGAAGTGCTGTTCTCCCCGGTGCATGGACAACTGGATGCGGCGCAGCTGGCGCGCTGGATACTGCGGGAAAATCTGCCGGTGCGCCTGCAACTGCAATTGCACAAGCTGCTGTGGGGTGATGAACGTGGCTGCTGAGCGCCGGCCGGATGACGGACAAAAAGCGGTGGTGATGGTCTCCGG
>JALXFQ010000113.1 GCA_027067235.1 Gammaproteobacteria bacterium | reverse complement strand
ACCGGTTCGTTGCAGCCCTGATAGCGCGCTTCCAGCTCCACGGTGGCAGGACCGCCGGCTTCGCGTTGCAGCGGCAGGCTGGCGGAAACATTGTGCAGGTAGACTTCCACATCGCCAAAAGCGGGATCGGACTTGATCTTGCCCGGAGGTAGCAGGGCTTCGCCGGCAGCCACATCCCGGCCATCGAGCCTGAAATGAAATTTGTTGCGGTACAGATAATAACCATCGGCAATCTTCCAGTCGGCCTCTACGGTTTTGCCGTCAACCACCCTGGCAGAGAACTGAAAAGCCTCATCGGGCGGCAGCAGTTCGCTTTCGTCAGCTCTGGCCCACGGGCCGGTTATGCTCAGCAGAGTAAAAACAAGGCATAGTTTTTTCATCATGATTCCTGTTCCCCGAAGGTTATGGCCGCCCAATGCTCGAGTCGAGGGACTCCGCAAGCTTCGTGCCAGATTCGCCCCGCTGCGGCACGCCCGCCATCCGGGCCGTGTTCCTGCCAACAACTGCAAAATCTGTCGGAAAAAAGTCGTTAACTTGCAGCAATCGTTTCATCCAGCCAGCGCAGATACGGTTCCGATGCCGCTGTCATTGGGAGGGCGATGATTTCAGGAAGTTCATACGGATGCTGCGCGGTTATGGATGCCGCCACTTCCCGGAAACGGCTCGCCCGGATCTTAATATGTAACAGGACTTCATTGGCCACTTCAATATTCCCTTGCCACGGGTACCAGGAGCGAATGCCGGGTATTTGCTGCACGCAGGCAGCCAGCCGCTGCTCCAGCAGTTTACGGGCGAGCCGGTCTGCGCATTCCTGATCGGGGCAGGTGGTCGCCACCAGCAGGAATGCTTCGGCTGCGTTTTTTTTGCTTGAATTTTTCATGGATCAGCTCAATATTATCCGGCCTCATTACACCGTTAGCAACCAAAGGAAAACTGAAACCATGACTCACGAATTACCTGTTCTGCCTTTCTCCAAGGACGCATTGCAACCCTATATCTCCGCCGAGACGCTGGAATACCACCATGACAAGCATCACGCTGCCTATGTCGCCAACCTGAATAACCTGATTCCCGGCACCGAGTTTGAGAACGCCAGCCTGGAAGACATCATCCGGAAGGCCGATGGCGGCATTTTCAACAATGGTGCGCAAGTCTGGAATCACACATTCTATTTCAATTGCCTGGCTCCCAATGCCGGCGGCGAGCCTGGCGGCGACGTGGCTGACGCCATCAACAAGGCATTTGGCAATTTCGCCACGTTCAAGGAGAAATTTTCCACCTCCGCGGTTACCAACTTCGGTTCCGGCTGGACCTGGCTGGTGAAAAATGCCGACGGCGATCTGGAAATCGTCAATACCTCCAACGCTGGCTGCCCGATCCGCGACGGCCTGACGCCGATACTGACCATCGATGTCTGGGAACACGCCTACTATATCGACAAACGCAACGCCCGTCCGGCCTATGTGGAAGATTTCTGGAAGCTGGTCAACTGGGACTTTGTGGCGGACAACTACAATAACGCCTGATGGGGCAGGCTGCAGACTGTTGGTAGTCGCAGGACGTTGAAAAAGGCCTCCCTGGCCTTTTTCGACAGCCTGCCAGGCCCGTCGCTACTGTAAAGGCTACAGCTGACCGGGAAACGGCCGGTTTGCCCCCTGTCGCTCTCCCTTGCGGGAGCGGGCCGGCGAGAGGGTGGAATTTAACCGCTTACCTTCTTTGACCCCTCATCCCTCACCCCTCACCCCTCATTCAGGATCGTGATATAACCCGGTATCATGCTTTGCAGCGATGATACAACCCGTTCTTCACCCTGGCGGCGCAAGCTGCTGCCGCCGCTGCTGTTCGGGCTGGCAGCCCTTCTGTTGCGGTTATGGCATCTGGATGGCAAGTCGGTGTGGCTGGACGAGGCGTTTACCGCTTTTCACAGTACCTTTTCCGCCCACGCCCTGTGGACACAGCCGGTTTCCGACAAGCCGCCGCTGTATTATCTGCTGACCGCGCTGTTCTGGTCGCCGGGCGATGGCGCTTTTACCCTGCGTTTGCCGGCGGCGCTGCTGGGCGCGTTCAGCGTTTCGCTGTCGTGGTTTCTGGGCCGCGAGCTGGGCGGCCGGCGGCTTGCCTTTCTGCTGGCTGCGCTGGTGCTGATAGCGGACATCAATATCGCCTACAGTCAGGAGGCGCGTCAGTACATGCTGCTCACCGTGGGCTGGCTGTTGCTGATGATTGCCCTGTTGCGCATGCTTCGTGACAGCGCCGCACAACCGCGCCCGCATGCTGCCGATCTGCTGCTGTTCGGTAGCGGCGCCCTGATCATGATCCATACCCATCCCATTGCGTTGCAGTATGCGGCGGCGTCGGCGATCGCCTATGTTGCCGCTGTTTTTGTCAAAGGCAGACCGCATCTGGCGTTTCTGCTTGCGCCGCTGCTGGTGGGCGTGCTGGCGGGGCTCACTATCCTGCCGTGGATACCCATGGCTCTGGCCAGAGCCGAACACAGTTTTCACTGGCTGCGGCAACCGGATCCGGCGCAGGCCCTGCTGGAATTCATGAGCCTGTTTGGCGGCAAGCACCTGGCCCTGCTCGGCGGACGCTCTCTGGCCCTGAGCGCGGGTGTGGTTCTGGTGGTGGTTTCTGTGGCGGGCGTCAGCCACTATCTGTTGCGCCGCAACCGCGCCGCAGGCGTGCTGGTGGCCGGCCTGCTGGTTCTGCCGCCGCTGCTGATCTGGCTCAGCGGATATTTCAAGCCGGTGTACATGTTGCGTACCATCACGCCGACCCATGTGCTGGCCATGACCGGGCTGGCCCTGGCGCTGGACGCCTTGCCCCGCCGCCGCTGGCGGATCATTACCACGGCCATGCTGGCGGCGCTGCTGGCGGTTTCGTCCTGGTTTTATTTTGCCGGTTACAAAAAAGAGGCCTGGCGCGGATTGAGCCGGCAACTGCAGAACCGCATGGCGGCCGGTGACATGGCGCTCGTTTGCGAAAAATATCTGCAAACGCCGTTGCGGTTTTATCTGCATGATGACATGCCGCCGCTGCTTTATGTCAATGCGCGCCGCCACCGCGCGCGGGTGAAGCTGCCGGGTGAGGCCAGATGGCAGTCGTTTCGCAAAGTAATGAGCGCCGGGCCACCGGCGGCGGTCTGGGTGGTAAACCGTTACGGCCATTGCCCGAAAAAAATGGATGCCATTTTGCGCGCCGTGACCGGCCGCGACTATCTGTCGCAAACGCCCTGGCGCGGGCAGGCGCTGAGCCTGACGCCGTTTCGCCTGGCGGGCACGGGCTCGCTGCCATAGGGCGCTCAGTCCGGCCGGCGCTGCAGCCGGCCCAGCAGAATGGCCAGCAGGCCGCTGGAGCTGACCACGGCGAGCAAAAACAGATGCAGATTCACCGCTGCTCTGCCGGCCCGGGCCAGATCCACGCCAGAGGGCGTCAATCCGGCCACGATGCCGGCTTCGTAACTGCCGACACCGGCTGGCGCATGAATGGGCAGAATGGCAGTCAGCTCGCCCAGTATCACGCCGAACAGGGCTGTCGGTCCCGGCAACGAGGCAAGGCTCGCCAGCACCCGGCTCAGCGCCAGAAACTTGACCAGCCAGTTGATCCAGGTCAGCCCATAGCTGCAGAGGAATTGAGCGGATGATTGCGGAAACCCGGCGGTGACGAGGGGCCAGATACGTCGCACGGCCGGCAGCTTGCCGGCGCGCTGACCAAGCCAGCCGCGAGCGGCATAAGCCAGCCAGGGCAGGGCCGGCCAGAGCAGCAGAAACACGGTCAGGGCGGTGGTCTGGCGCTGCCGCCACAGCAATGCGGCGAGCCCGAAGGTCAGCACCACGTGCAGGTCGAGCAGCCGCAGCCACAGCAGGGCCGGCGTTGCGACACTGAACGGCACGCCAAAATAGCGCTTCATGAGCAGCGGAAAGCTGATTTCGCCGCTGCGCGCCGGCAACAGATTGTTGAGAAAATTATGGTGCAGGGTGAGGCGGAACAGGCGCGGCCAGTGGATGGCGTAATGACCCAAAAAATAGCGATAGAAACGCCATGAGCGCAGTCCATAGCTGAGATAAATCAGACCCGCGCCTGCCGCCAGCGTGGATAGCGGTAAATCCCGCCACATGACCAGCACGTCATGCCAGTCTAGCAAATACTGTATGGCGGCTATGTAGGCTGCGGCGATCAGCCACGGCCAGGCGCGCTTGGGCAAAGGCATTGACGGATTATGAAGCAATCCAGCGCGTCGGGGCAGCTTTTTATGGCGTCAGTCAGTTTTCCCCGTGGCGCATATCTGCCATTGATGCCGGATGTCGCTGCGCGCATGGCGGTATGGGTGTGGCGCGGCGATTGCTGTACAATGTCCCGCTGTTTTACCGTATTCATCCCGCGTCATACAACGTACTGCAAGGATCAAAATATCATGAAAAATCCACTGGACAGCATTACCGGAACCATCGTCGCCGGGCTGGCGCTGACCATCATACTCTATCTGTTCGCCAGCACGTTTCTGATCGCGGCGTAAGCGAAACATAACGACAATTTAACGGGAGAAAACCATGGAGCTCATTCTGGACCGCTGGTTACATATTCTGTCGGGCATTACCTGGATCGGTCTGCTGTATTATTTCAACTTCATACAGGTGCCGGGTCTGGGCAAGGCCAAGGCTGATGGCACCGCCGCTGGCATTACTACCCACATCGCGCCGCGCGCGCTGTTGTGGTTCCGCTACGCGGCGCTGGCCACCTGGCTCACCGGCGCGGTCTACCTGATGCGGGCTCCGCATTTGAGCTTTGCCGATGCTTTCCTGTTGCAGGGCGCCAGTGCGGTGATTGGCGTCGGCGCCTGGCTGGGCACCATCATGCTGTTCAACGTCTGGGTGCTGATCTGGCCCAACCAGAAAAAAGTGCTGGGCATGAAGCAGGCCAGTGACGAGGAAAAAGCCAGCGCTGCGCGTGTCGCGCTGCTGGCGTCTCGCACCAACACCATGCTGTCCATACCCATGGTGTTTTTCATGGTGGCGGGGCCGCACGGTTTGGGTTAGCACCGACAGATCAGGTACAGCTTCATCGAAGCCCGGCGTTGCCGGGCTTTTTTGTGTTTGTTTACATATTTGCCATTTCCCCCGTTCGGCTATAGAATCTCGCGCTTACTTTTTAATTTATCTTGAATTTTTCCGGGCGCGCTCTGCTTGCTGATGCGGGGCGCGCCCGTTGCTTTTGGCGTTTTTGGAATGAACGAACATCTCATGCAGACTTATGCTCGCTTGCCGGTTGCTTTTGCCCGCGGTGAGGGCGTGCGCCTATGGGACACTGACGGCAAGGAGTGTCTCGACGCGCTTTCCGGCATCGCGGTGTGCAGTCTTGGCCACGCCAACCCGGCGGTTAGCGAAGCGCTGTGCGCGCAGGCGGGCGAGCTGGTGCATACCTCCAATCTGTACGGTATCGAGAACCAGTCGAAGCTGGGTGATGCGTTGTGCCGTTTGTCAGGTATGGACAAGGCGTTTTTTTCCAATTCCGGCGCCGAGGCCAACGAAGCCGCGATCAAGCTGGCACGGCTGTACGGCAGTCAGAAAGGCGTCGCCGACCCCGCTATCGTGGTCATGGAGGGTGCTTTCCATGGCCGTACTCTGGCGACCCTGTCCGCCACCGGCAACCGCAAGATTCAGGCGGGTTTCGAGCCGCTGGTGTCCGGATTCAACCGCGTACCGTATAACGATCTGGAAGCGGTGCAGCGGGTGGCGGAAAACAATCCCAACGTGGTGGCTGTGCTGGTGGAGCCGGTGCAGGGCGAGAACGGTGTGCGTATTCCCGACGCGGGTTATCTGGCCGGGTTGCGAGAGAATTGCGACGCCAATGGCTGGCTGCTGATGCTGGACGAAATCCAGACCGGCATGTGCCGCACGGGGCGCTGGTTTGCGTTTCAGCACGAAGACATCCTGCCTGATGTGATGACCCTGGCCAAGGCGCTGGGCAATGGCGTGCCCATTGGCGCCTGTCTGGCCCACGGTGTAGCGGCGGACGTGCTGGGGCCGGGTACGCATGGTTCCACCTTCGGTGGCAACCCGCTCATGTGCCGGGCGGCGCTGGCGGTGGTGGACGTGATGGAAAGCGATAATCTGGCCGATCGCGCCGAAGCGCTGGGTCAGCGTTTTGCGGATGGCCTGAGCAGCCGCATTGGCGGGCTGGATGCCGTGAGTAATATTCGCCACAAGGGGCTGATGATTGCCGTCGATTTCGACCGCGAAACTGCGCCGCTGGTGAAAATTGCGCTGGACCACGGCGTGCTGGTCAACGCCACGGCGGGCAATGTCATGCGTCTGCTGCCGCCGCTGGTGGCTACTGATGAAGAAGCCGACGCCATGATCGAACGCATCGTCGCGGCGGTGAAGGAGTTTTTGCAATGAGTTTGCGCCATTTTCTCAGCCTGAATGATCTCACCAGCGACGAACTGCGCGGGCTCATCGATCGCGCTATCGAGCTGAAAGCCATGCGTCGTGAAAGGCGGCTGTACGAACCGCTGAAAAACCGCACTCTGGCGATGATTTTCACCAAATCGTCCACTCGCACCCGCGTCTCTTTCGAGGCCGGAATGGCGCAACTGGGCGGCCATGCCTTGTATCTGGAGCCCGGCTCCATGCAGCTGGGCCGGGGCGAGCCCATCGAGGATACCGCCCGCGTGGTGTCGCGCATGGTGGATGGCGTGATGATTCGTACTGCCGGGCATGATTTTGTGGAGAAGTTTGCCGAATATTCCAAAGTGCCGGTGATCAACGCCCTGACCGACAAATTCCACCCCTGTCAGCTGCTGGCCGATATCCAGACCTGGCAGGAGCGCCGGGGAAGTATCCAGGGCCGCACCGTGGCGTGGATCGGTGATGGCAACAATGTCTGCCATTCCTGGATGAATGCGGCGCGGCTGTTTGATTTTACCCTGAACATCGCCACGCCGAAGGGTTACGAGCCGGATCCGGATGTGGTGGATCTGAATCGCCAGCACATCATGTTGAGCCATGACCCGAAGGCCGCCGCGGTCGATGCCGACATCGTTGTTACCGACACCTGGGCCAGCATGGGCCAGGAAGACGAAAAGGCCGAGCGCCAGCAGGCGTTTGCCGGCTTTATCGTGGACGATGGGCTGATGTCGCTGGCCGACAAAGACGCCATGTTCATGCATTGCCTGCCCGCCTATCGTGGCAGTGAAGTGGCTGCTTCGGTGATTGACGGCCGGCAAAGCGTGGTCTGGGAAGAGGGCGAAAATCGCCTGCATGCGCAGAAAGCGTTGCTGGAGTTTCTGATAAAATAGCCTGCATGTACAGTTACCGACACAGCAGACTGA
>JALXFQ010000112.1 GCA_027067235.1 Gammaproteobacteria bacterium | reverse complement strand
TAGATGCCCGGTGCGGAGTGGCCCTGATAAAACACCAGATCGCCGCTGTTGCGGCCGGTGGAAGCCCGCCAGAAATGGTTGAAACCGATGTCATACAGGGTCGCGGCGGAAGCAAACGACGCGATATGGCCGCCCAGCTCGGTGGTCTTCTTGTTGGCGCGCACCACCATGGCCATGGCGTTCCAGCGCACGATGGACTTGATGCGCCGCTCCAGCGCGATGTCGCCGGGGTGCTTCTCGCCCTTCTCCGGCGGAATGGTGTTCACATAGGCCGTGTTCAGGCGATACGGCAGATAGGCGCCCGACTGCCGCGCCTCGGCGATGAGCATTTCCAGTATGAAATGCGCGCGATCCGGGCCTTCGTTTTCCAGCACCGCGTCCAGCGCTTCCAGCCATTCCCGGGTTTCCTGTGGGTCAGCGTCTTGCAGTTGGGTATTCATACCAACCATAGTCTTCTCCGATTATCCTGCCGCCCGGCTGCGCCTGCGCGGTTCTGTTATTTGATCAGCGGGAGTTCGCCAGGGAAGCTCTGATTGAATCGGGTGAGGCGCAGGCTGAGGAAAAAGTGTTCCGATCTGTCGCGAAGTGAGGCGTAATAGTTGTTCTATTGCGGCGAACTTCGCGGCGGATCGGGGCGCTTTTAACCAGCTTGCGGCCACCTTGATTCAATCAGGGGTTCCCCAAAGCGGGCGATTATAACGCGGCGGTGTTTGAAACCAAAAAGTGTTTATTGGCAAGGGGAGCCTGCACAACTGTAGCTTGCCTCGCTTCAAACCGCCCGCTACCCTCGGCCCATGCAAATCCACATCGCTGCTGTTGGTCAGAAGATGCCCCGCTGGGTCAATGAGGGCTATGCCGAATACGCCAGACGCCTGCCGCATCAGGCCCGGCTGAACCTGATCGAAATCCCCGCCGGCAAACGCGGGAAAAACGCTGATGTGACGCAGATTCTCGATAATGAGGGCGAGCGCTTGCTGGCGGCGGCGCCCAAGGGTTCGCGCATAATTGCGCTGGAGCGCACGGGCAAACCGGTGACGACACGCGACATCGCCAGAAACATGGAAAGCTGGATGCAGTCGGGCGCGGACGCGACTTTGCTCATCGGCGGGCCGGAGGGGCTGAGCCGGCAGTGTCGGCGCAGCGCGCATGAGATCTGGTCGCTGTCGGCGCTGATTTTGCCGCATCCGCTGGTGCGCGTGGTGCTGGCGGAGCAGCTTTACCGCGCCTGGAGCATCAATAATAACCTGCCCTATCATCGGGAAGATTGAAGCAGTCGTTTATCCCTGCAACTTACGTTATTATCCGGTTCATCAGATCCGGCGGGGAACTCGGTACGACCGGATGAATCTCAACCCTGTTCTAATGTTATGGAGATAAAAGGGATGTCAAACCTGTCACGGTACATTCTGGTTTTAATTGTTGGCATTACCGCTGGCGTCGGTTTGTCCATCGAGCGTCTGGTTTTTGCCGAGCGCGCGCCATCGGTTGACCCCATCCCGCTGGAAGAATTACGCACCTTTGCCGAGATATTCGGCAAGGTGAAATCCGACTATGTGGAAAAAGTCGACGACAAGAAACTGATCGAGCAGGCAATCAACGGCATGCTGGCGGGGCTTGATCCGCATTCGGCCTACCTCAACCCGGAAGCGTTCAAGGAAATGCGCATCGGCACCGAGGGCGAGTTCGGCGGCCTTGGCATCGAGGTCACCATGTCCGATGGTTTCGTCAAGGTGATCGCGCCCATTGACGACACCCCCGCGCAGAAGGCGGGCGTCATGGCCGGTGACCTGATTGTGAAGCTGGATAACGCGCCGGTGAAAGGTATGTCACTGTCCGATGCGGTTAAAATCATGCGCGGCAAGCCCGGCTCCGACATCAAGCTGACCATCCTGCGCAAGGGCGAAGAGAAGCCGCTGGAGATCAACATCAAGCGCGCGGTTATCCACATCAAAAGCGTCAAGAGCAAGATGCTTGCCGACGATTACGGCTATGTACGCATTACCCAGTTCCAGTCTGCAACCGGCGACAACCTGCATCAGGCAATCAAGAAACTGGTGAAGGAGAACAAGGGCAAGGCGCTGCGCGGACTGGTGCTCGACCTGCGCAACAATCCCGGCGGCGTGTTGAATGCGGCAGTTTCGGTATCCGACACCTTCCTCACCGACGGCCTGATTGTTTACACCGACGGCCGCGTGGATGACTCCAAATTGCGCTTCTCCGCCGACCCGAAAGACTTCATCAACGGCGCGCCGCTGGTGGTGCTGGTAAATGGCGGCTCCGCCTCGGCCTCGGAAATCGTCGCGGGCGCGCTGCAGGATCACAAACGCGCCATCATCATGGGCACGAAAACGTTCGGCAAAGGCTCGGTGCAAACCATATTGCCCATGAACAACGGCGCGGCGCTGAAAATCACCACCGCGCGCTACTACACGCCCAGTGGTCGCTCCATTCAGGCCAAGGGCATCGAGCCGGATATCGTGGTGGAAAACCTGAAACTGTCCAAAAACGAAGACAGCGACATCAAGCGCCTGACCGAA
>JALXFQ010000111.1 GCA_027067235.1 Gammaproteobacteria bacterium | reverse complement strand
TGCACCAGCTCGCCATCGACCTGCTCGACGAGGAAGTGGCGCGCAGCAGGCAGAGACGCAAGGCCATCAGCCTGGAAACCGTCATCGAAGACGAGGATATCGACACCGATATCTATGAGTTCTATCAGCCGGATGAAGTGCTGAAACTGGAAGACCTGATCGGTACGCCGGAAGCCTTGCCGGAACAGCAGGCAGAAATCGCTCAAACCGAGCAAGCGCAGGCCCAGCAAGGCCTCGCCCGTTTGCCGCGCAACTGGCGCCGGGGCGCGCTGCTGCACCACGGCGCCGGCTTCCCGGTGGAAACAGTCGCCGCCATCATGCGCACCGAAACTGCCATGGTCGAAGAACTGCTGGCCACTGCCGCGCGTTTCCTCAACGACCTGTCCGCCACATCGGGCAGCATAACCATAGAGCGTGTTTTTACCGTGCGCAGGAAAAACTGCCCGGCACCGTTACACGCGGAACTGCAAACCAAATTTACAGGACAGGAACATGAATAGCGAAACCACCTCTGCCCGGACAACAGAAAACAACGCCGACCTGCTGCCACAGCAATGGGGCTGGCTACTGGCTCTGGGCGTGCTCATGCTGATTTCCGGCACCATCGGCATGTATATGTCTTTCTGGGTCACGCTGGCTACGGTGATGCTGTTCGGCGGCTTTGCCATCGTCGGCGGCGCCTTGCAGATGGTCGAAGGCATCGCCGTCAGGGAAGAAAAATGGATCGGCCGCCTGCAGCACTTTGCCATTGCCCTGCTCTACCTGGCGCTGGGCGTGGTCATTTTCCTGAACCCTGTCGGCGCATCTGCCGGGCTTACCCTGGCCATCGCCGGACTGTTCATGGCCATCGGCATTACCCGTATCGCCTGGGGATTGCAATGCCGCAAAAAAGAAGGCTCATGGGTCGCTCACGTGATTTTCGGCCTGGTCAATCTGCTGCTGGCTGGTCTGATCATCATGCAATGGCCGGTGTCCGGCCTCTGGGTCATCGGCATGCTGGTCTCCATCGAGCTGATTTTCAACGGCTGGCTCATGGTGGTCACGGCGCTGGCGGCGAAAAAGGCACAAAGCGCTAAAGCCTGATGCCAAAGCGGGCATGGATAACCCGCGCCCGACACCACCAGCACAAGCCAGCGCCGATGACAGCGGGCAGTCGCCGTCAGTCATGGCAGCAGGTTCCGGCATCTCATCGCAACACCGATCCCTGCCGTATCTGCGCGTGAAAAATTCCTCCTGAGCGGTTGCCAGACTGGACAGCCTACGGAATCATCCGGTTTCCAGTCTTCTGAAAGACTGCGGCAGATGAAAGTCCGGCTCGTCCGCGGGCAAATCCACCCAGCTGAAATATTGCCGGGGAGAGCCCAGTATGAAACAGACGTTGTGGGTAAATACGCCTGCACCCAGAGTGCTGGCAATCAGCGATCGCGGAAAGCATAAGCCGGCTTGCCATCGGTTGCCGCGGGTTGCGGCTTCGGTGGAGACGCCAGCCAGGTCCGGCTGATTTCTGGCGCGTTGTCTCGGAGCGTCGAAGACCATCATCCACCAGGCGCCACCGGGCGCAAGATTCCATTCCAGATAACGCCCGCTATCGGGGTTGGCGATGAACCACTCGGCCACGTCGTACCGCCACAGGCCTTCCAGGTATGCACCCGGTGTTGCATCAGGATGCATCAGCGGCTTCCCGGCGACGCGCACACGGAACGCCCAGTCGTCGCCTTCCGTACTGACATGGAAAGACGGCCCGCAACCGGATCGGCCGGACCAGTCTGTCCCGATGCTGATGTATTGATCCTGCTTCACGATGGGGATGATAGCATCCTGCTTTTGCTTGATTACCCCCTCGACCAGGCCTTCTCCCCACGGGGAGAGGGCGCGGAATAGCCGGATTTTGGGGCAGCAGTCTTGCATAATTCCCCGAACCGGTCACATCCCCGAACCCCAAAACAACAACCCCACTACCATGTGACCCAGTCTCCGACCCAAATCAAAGTACATTAAAAAAACCGCACCAACCCTTTACTGATGCGGCTTTTACAAATTCCGTGGACCGGTCGCATCCCGGACATTGAAGTACTCATCCGCAGCCTCATGCGACCCAGTCTCCGGCCCAAATCGAGGAAGTTTATGGGGAACTGCTTTGAATTTCCGTGAACGGGTTCGCAGAATAAATGTGCAATGTGGCGCAGGTCTCATTCCGTATCGCCGAGATCATATTGTTTCAACTTCCGGGTCAGCGTATTCCGTCCCAGACCCAGGCGATGGGCGGCATCCTGTTTGCGCCCGTGCGTGGCTCCAAGAGCAGCCTCGATCAGGGTTTGCTCCAGTGCCGCGGCCATGGCATTGAGGATGTTGTTTTCGCCAGCGGCCAGGCGCCTGCCGGCTTCCGCCCGCGCCGATTCCAGCCAGCCGCCACTGGCTGCGGCCGCGCCCTGCTCTTCGCGCAGTTCCGGCGGCAAATCCTTCAGCCCGATAACCTGACCCGGCGCCATGACCATCAGCCAGTTACAGATGTTCTGCAATTGCCGGACATTGCCAGACC
>JALXFQ010000110.1 GCA_027067235.1 Gammaproteobacteria bacterium | reverse complement strand
GACGCAGGTCAAAGTGCTCGCGCACCAGTACGGCGATCTGGTCGTCCGGTATCACGCCGGTGCCGAACGTGTTGACGCTGATGGAGACTGGTTGGGCGACGCCGATGGCGTAGGCCACCTGCACTTCGGCCTTGTGCGCCAGGCCTGCGGCAACGATGTTCTTCGCCACGTAACGACCGGCATACGCGGCAGAACGATCCACCTTGGACGGGTCCTTGCCGGAGAATGCGCCGCCACCATGACGCGCCGCGCCGCCGTAGGTATCGACAATGATCTTGCGCCCGGTGAGGCCGCAGTCGCCCACCGGGCCGCCGATGACAAACCGGCCTGTGGGATTGACGAGAAATTTGGTATCGCCGGTGAGCATGTCCAGCGGCATCACCGGCTTGATGACTTCCTCGATGATGGCTTCCGACAAATCTTCGTGGGAAACGTCCGGGTCGTGCTGGGTGGACAGCACAATGGTGTCCACCGCCACAGGTTTGCCATCTTCATAGCGCACAGTAACCTGCGATTTGGCGTCCGGCCGCAGCCAGCCCAGTTTGCGGGATTTGCGCACTTCCGCCTGCTTTTTCACCAGCAGGTGGGCGTAATGAATGGGGAAGGGCATGAGTACGTCGGTTTCGGCGACAGCGTAACCGAACATCAGACCCTGGTCGCCAGCGCCCTGATCAAGATCAAGGCCTTCGCCCTCGTTAACGCCCTGGGCGATGTCCACGGACTGCTTGTCCATGGCCACCAGCACGGCGCAGGACTGATAATCAAAACCCATTTCCGACGAGTTGTAGCCGATTTCCCTGATGGCCTGACGGGCTATCTCGGTATAATCAATGTTCGCGGAAGTGGTAATCTCCCCGGACAAAACAACCAGGCCGGTGTTGACCAGTGTTTCGCAGGCCACGCGGCCGGTGGGGTCTTGCGCCAGAATGGCATCCAGAACGGAGTCAGATATCTGATCGGAAACTTTGTCCGGATGACCTTCTGAAACGGATTCGGAGGTGAATAAGTAGCTTTTAGACATAATGCCCTCTACCCAGTGACTTAACCTGTATGATTGACTTGCACAGTAGCCGCGGAAGCGCCCTGCCTGCTTGGGTCTGTTGAAAAAGGCCGCGGAGTGTATCAGCACCACCAGTAATTGCCAAATGTCAAAAACTCAACCAGTAAAACCACCTAAAACCTTGCTGAAACAGGTTGGCCGCGCCATCGCCGAGTACGGCATGATCCGCGACGGCGACCGGCTGCTGCTTGGCCTGTCCGGCGGCAAGGACAGCCTCAGCCTGTTGCATGTATTGCGCCACCTGCAGGCCTACGCGCCCGTGCGCTTCGAGCTGGGCGCAGCCACCATCGACCCGCAAATTGACGGCTTTGACCCGACGCCGCTGGGCGCTTATCTGGAAAGCCTGGGCATACCGCATTTCTTCCACTCCGAACCCATCGTCGAGCGCGCGCAGGAACAAATGCGCGGTGATTCCTTCTGCTCTTTCTGCTCGCGCATTCGCCGCAGCAGCCTGTACACCATCGCCCGGGAGAATGGTTACAACGCCCTGGTTCTGGCGCAACATCTGGATGATCTGGCCGAATCCTTTCTCATGTCCGCTTTTCATCAGGGCAGACTGGAAACCATGAAGGCTCACTACACCATTGACGCAGGCGACCTTCGCGTCATTCGCCCACTGGTCTATGTGCGCGAACGCCAGCTGGCGGACTATGCCACTGCTGCGGGGCTGCCCGTCATTCCGGACAATTGCCCAGCCTGTTTCAGCAAACCCACCAAACGCGAATATATGAAACAACTGCTGGCGCGGGAGGAACGCGAACACAAACACCTGTTCGCCAACCTCAGGAACGCGCTGAAACCCTTGATGTCTGACACCAATACCCCCACGGAGGAAAACCCATGAACGCACAGGATTTACTGGAAAAACTGCTGGAAGAAGGCAAGAACCTGGCTGAAAAAAGTCAGGATGTCGCCGAAGACAAACTGAACATTCCCGACAGCGGCCCGGAGCGGAACGCCATGCTCGACGGTCTGAAAAAAGGCGCGCTGGCGGCAGGCGGACTGGCGCTGCTGCTGGGTACACGTGGTGGACGGGCCATCACCGGCAGCGCCATCAAACTGGGTAGCGTGGCGGCGCTGGGCGGGCTGGCGTATAACGCCTGGAAAAACTGGCAGGGCGCAGACGCCTCGAAACCCGTTGACCAGCTACCCGCGCCGGAAGCGGCAGACCGCAGCCGCCTGTTGCTCTCCGCCATGATCGCCGCCGCCAAGGCAGATGGCGCAATTGACGACGCGGAGCAGGCCCGCATCGAGAAAACCATCATGGACATGGAACTGCAACAGGACGACCTGGCCTATCTGAAAAACGAAATCAAGCAGCCTCTGGATCTGGACCAGCTGGTAAAAAAGGTGGATTCGCCCGCAGCAGCGGCAGAAGCGTATCTGGTGTCAAAAGCGCTCATGGACGATACCAGCGATGTGGAAAAAGCCTATCTCGACGCCCTGGCTGACAAACTGGGCATCGACCGGCAACAGCGCGCAT
>JALXFQ010000109.1 GCA_027067235.1 Gammaproteobacteria bacterium | reverse complement strand
ACATGGTCAGCAGCACACCTGAAGCAAAGTAGAAGACAGCGGGAAGTATTTGCAACAATGTCTTGGCGCCTGTGTTTATCGACGGGTCGAAAGGTAATATGATGCGCGGATTATACACTGACGGGCGCGCCGGATAAGGGTCTTTTTGGACCTTCGGCGCGCGGTTTTCAAGTTGTTGAGAATCAGGGAAAAACATGTTTGAACAATTGGGTAGTCGCCTCAAGGGGGCACTGGACCGGCTCGGCGGTCGTGGCCGTCTGACCGAGGCCAATATCAGCGAGGCGCTGCGTGAAGTGCGCATGTCGCTGCTGGAAGCCGATGTCGCCCTGCCGGTGGCGAAACAGTTTGTCGAAGACGTCAGGCAGCGCGCGGTGGGGCAGGAAGTGTTGAAGTCGCTGAACCCCGGCCAGATGGTGATCAAGGTCGTTCATGAGGAATTGACGCGTCTCATGGGCGAGGCCAATGAAGGCCTGAATCTGGCCGCCCGACCGCCTGCGGTAATCCTGCTGGCAGGATTGCAGGGCGCTGGCAAGACCACCACCGCTGCGAAGCTGGCGCGCCACCTGAAACAGCGTGAGAAAAAATCCGTGTTGCTGGTGAGCGTGGATGTCTACCGTCCGGCGGCCATCGAGCAGTTGCGCAAGCTGGCGACGGAAGTCGATGCGGCGTTTTTCCCGTCCGACAACAGTCAGAAGCCGGTGGATATCGCCACCGACGCGCTGGACTTTGCGCGTAAGAAAGCCATCGACGTGGTCATCGTGGACAGTGCCGGCCGGCTGCATGTGGACGCCGGGATGATGGATGAAATCCAGCGCGTCCATGCCGCGGTCAAGCCGGTGGAAACCCTGTTTGTGGCTGACAGCATGACCGGCCAGGATGCGGTGCGGTCTTCAGCGGTTTTCAATGAAGCCTTGCCGCTGACCGGCGTTATACTTACCAAAACCGATGGCGACGCCCGCGGCGGCGCAGCGCTGACCATCCGTGCGCAGACCGGCAAGCCCATCAAGTTTCTCGGCACCGGCGAGAAAATCGACGGCCTGGAAGCTTTTCATCCGGAACGCCTGGCTTCGCGCATACTCGGCATGGGCGATGTACTCAGCCTGATCGAGGAAACCCAGCACAAGGTTGACCGGGCAGAGGCCGAAAAGCTCGCCAGAAAACTGAAAAAAGGCAAGGGCTTCGATCTCGACGATCTGCGCGAGCAACTGCAACAGGTCAGCAAGATGGGCGGCATGGCCGCGATGATGGACAAGATGCCGGGCATGTCCAGAGTGCCGGAATCTGTCAAGGCGCAGATCAACGACAGTGAAAATGTCCGGATGATTGCCATTATCAACTCCATGACGCCGCAGGAACGGCGTCGCCCCGCCATTATCAAGGCGAAAAGGAAACAGCGCATTGCCGCTGGCTCCGGCACCCGGGTGCAGGATGTCAACAAGCTGCTGAAGCAGTTTACCCAGATGCAGAAAATGATGAAAAAGATGAAAGGCGGCGGCATGGCGCGGATGATGCGCGGCATGGGCAAGATACCCGGTATGCCGTTCTGAGCAGGGGTCGGCGCCGTTACGGGCGGGAGACGAGCTGATGTGCTATGATAGCCGCACGGGGCTGATTTTGACGGTGGGGCAGTCTGAATCAGGGTAGGGACAGGCGAAATAGTGAGGTAATACCGTGTTTCGGAGGCAGCTTGTAATTGCTTCGGTTGTTCTGGCGCTGAGCGCCACGGCTTTTGCGCTGACCAGGAACAACCCGGAGCCGCAGGCCTCGCGCGCGCAGACCGCCCTGGATTCTGTTTCCCCCGGTCCGGAACGGTCAACCGCAACTGTGTCAACCCCGATCAGGCCTGCAGCCTGGCTGGCGCGACAGGATCCGCGGTTTTTCACAGTCCAGATTTTTGCCGATACCGACGACTACGCCATACCCGCGTTTACCCGCCAATGGCAGCCGGATCAACCGCTGGCGCGCTATCAGATAAAGCGCCATGGTGAGCTGTGGCACTTTCTGACCTATGGCGTCTTTCCCACCGCCGCCGCCGCAGGCAGGGCCGTGGCCGGCCTGCCGCGGCAGATTCGCCTGTTTTCCCCGCGCGTGCAACCGCTGAGCCGGGTGATCGCGCGCCTGCATGGCGTCGGTGATGCGGACGCCGCTGTGGCCGCGGGACGCAACGGTGAAACTGCCGGGCCGTCGGTCTACGCTATCAGTCTGTATTCTGCGGAAACCGTTGCGGAACTGCGCCAGTTTATAAGCGAAAACCGCATTGACGATGCCTATTACGCTCGCGCCAGGGATTCGGCCGATCCGTGGGTAACCCTGCTCAAGGGACGCTATGCGTCGTTGCCGGAAGCGCGCCGGGATCTGCAGGCCCTGCCGGCGAAAGTTCGCGAATACGCATGGATCAAGAAACTGGGCTCGCCAAATCTGCAATTATTGTCCTTCGGCGATCCGCACAGCCCTGCCGGCGCCGCTGATTCCGCGCCGGACTCCCTGCACGCAGACAGGCGATGGCTGGCGGCCCGGCAACGAGATGATTTGCTGGTGCTGGTCACTACAGGCGCGAACCGGAAACACCTGCTTCGGGTCGTTGCCGGCATGGTGCCGGATAGTAAAATACATCTGCTTGACTATAGCGTGGGCGGCACCCGGCGTTACGCCGCTGTTATTGGCGGTTTTCCGGATTACAACGCTGCGCAGGTCGCGTTGGGCCGCATCAGAGCCCGCGCCGGTGTGTCACCGGTGATGATTACGGCAGGCGTGCTAAAGGACGCTGCCAGCGGCGATGCCGGCTCCGCCGGGCTGTTGCATGCTCATGATCCGGCGAAAACCCGGGTGGCACAATCGGCTGTAGCGGCACGCTGAACCGGCCGCAGCAGGGCGGGTATGCGACCGCTGGAGCCGTGTTCGGGGCGAAAAATGCAGACAGGCATGCATTTAGTGTTTGAATTCTGCGCCCGGGGCGGTAGAATCCGCCGTTTTTTTAACCTGGACATCCTTTCGAGGGGATTCTGAATTCAATGGTAGTGATTCGTTTGGCCAGAGGCGGCGCCAAAAAGCGGCCTTTTTATACGGTTCTGGTGTCGGACAGTCGTCGCGCGCCGGGCGGAAAATTCATCGAGCGCGTTGGCTTTTTCAACCCCCAGGCGGCCGAAAACGAAGAAGCGCTGCGGCTGGACAGGGAGCGCATCGACTATTGGGTTTCCAAGGGCGCAAAAATGTCCGATCGTGTGGCATCGCTGGTGAAAAAGGCGGCCGCCAACGCCTGACCCAGGGTTCCTGGCGCAACCCGGGTAACAGGATTTGATTTTAGACCCTGATACGCAGGGCGCCGGCAAGAATGCCGGCCGTATGGTTCGCCTCGGTGAAGTAGTGGGCGTCCACGGTGTTCGGGGCTGGGTCAAGATTTTTTCCCATGCCCGGCCGCGGGAATCGATTTTTGAATTTCGTCACTGGTGGCTGGGCGAAGGAGACAGTGCGCAGGCTTACCGCCTGATCGAGGGTGGTCGCGCCGGCAAGGGCCTGCGGGCGAAACTGGAAGGCGTGGATGATCGTGATCAGGCTACGCGGCTGGCTGGCCAGAGCATCCATATCCCGCTGGCCGATCTGCCAAGCCTGGCACCAGGCGAGTATTACTGGGCGGAGCTGCTGGGTTTGCGGGTGATGACGCTGGACGGAAGCGATCTGGGAACGGTCAGCGCATTGATGGAAACCGGCGCCAATGATGTGCTGGTGGTTGTCGGCGAACGCGAGCGACTGATACCGTATACGCCGCAGACCGTGCGCGAGGTCGATGTGGATGGGCAGACAATGACCGTGGACTGGGACCCGGATTTTTAACCTTGGTGAATGCGCCGGACAGAACATGCGACTGGATGTCATAACGCTGTTCCCGGAGATGTTTCGCGCACTGACCGATTATGGCATTACGCGCAGGGCGTTTGAAAACGGTCTGGTCAGTCTGGATACGATCAATCCGCGCGATTTTACCAGCGATCGGCATCGTACTGTGGATGATCGCCCCTACGGTGGCGGTCCGGGCATGGTGATGCTGGCCGAGCCGTTGTCCCGGGCCATCGAAGCGGCGCACCGGCGTGATGAAATCAGGCGCAAGGTGATTTATATGTCGCCCCAGGGCCGGCCTCTGGACAATCGGGGCGTCTGCGAACTGAAACGGGAGCCGGGCCTGATTTTTCTCGCCGGGCGTTATGAAGGCGTGGATGAACGCGTAGTCGAAACGCTGGTGGATGAGGAGTGGTCGATCGGCGATTATGTGGTCAGCGGTGGCGAGCTGCCGGTGATGGTGATGATCGATGCGCTGATACGGCAATTGCCTGGCGCTGTAGGCGACGAGTTGTCGGTCGAGCAGGATTCGTTTTACCAGGGCCTGCTGGATTGCGCCCATTACAGCCGGCCACGGGAGTTTTCCGGCAAGGCGGTTCCCGCGGTTTTGCTGGACGGGGATCACGAAAAAATAAGGCTCTGGCGATTGAAACAATCGCTGGGCAGAACCTGGTTGCGGCGGCCGGATTTGCTGGCGCGGCGCAAGCTGTCGGCACAGGAGCTGACGTTGCTGAATGAATTCAAACTGGAATACGGGCGAAACAGGAGCACCGAGACATGACTGACATCATCAAACAACTGGAACAGGCGCAGATGAAATCTGACGTTCCGGAATTTGGCCCCGGCGACACAGTCGTCGTACAGGTCCGTGTAAAAGAAGGCAAGCGCGAGCGTCTGCAGGCGTTTGAAGGCGTCGTGATCGCCAAGCGCAATCGCGGCATCAATTCCGCCTTTACCGTACGCAAGATTTCCTATGGCGAAGGGGTGGAGCGCGTGTTCCAGACCCACAGCCCGCTGGTGGACAGCATCACGGTGAAACGTCGTGGCGATGTACGCCGCGCCAAGCTGTATTATCTGCGCGAGCGGACCGGCAAGGCAGCGCGTATCAAGGAAAAGCTCTGACAGGACGCGTCCGCCCGGCCCGTCTTTCAGCGCGGGTTGTCGGGCGCGATTTCGCCCGGAGTCGAAAAGCGTTGCCCTGCAGCGCTTTTTTTGTGCCTGCCGATGCGTTTACAATGGCGTCATGGCGACTCAGCTGAGAACTTCGCATGTGGCCGCGCCGTTTGGATTGATATCGGTTCTGCACAAGGGACTGACCCTGCACCATATCCGCCTTGAGGCCGGAGCGCCGACTGCCCGCTCGGAAGGCGATGCGCGCGTAATCGACCAGTTTCAGGCCTATCTGGACAATGCTGACCATTGTTTCGAGTTTGCTTATGCGGTCGAAGGAACCCGGCACCAGACGCGGGTATGGCAGGCGCTGTCGCAAATTCCGGTCGGCGCTACCCGCAGCTATGGCGAACTGGCCCGGCAGATCGGTTCAGGAGCGCAAGCCACAGCCCAGGCCTGCCGCAGCAATCCGTTGCCAGTGGTGGTGCCGTGTCACCGCGCGGTATCGGCGCATGGCATTGGCGGTTTCATGGGAACCACCAGCGGTCCGGCTATTGCCATCAAACACTGGTTGCTGGCCCATGAACAGGGCTGATGCTGACCTGATTGATCGGGTGCTCGACGGCTTGTGGAGTGAGGCCGGCCTGGCGGAAAACACCCTGGCGGCCTATCGGCGGGATCTGGGCGGTTTTTGCCGCTGGCTGGGCAACCGCCAATCGAGTCTTGCTGAGGCGGCACGCACCGACATCCTGGATTATCTGGCCTGGCGTACGCGTACCGGCGCCAGCGCCGGCAGCCTGGCGCGGCTGCTCTCCAGCCTGAAACGTTTTTACCGGTTTCTGGTCAAGACCGGTCAGCGCGAGGACGACCCCACAGCACAGATTGCCGCACCGCGTCTGGGTCGGCACTTGCCGAAAACCCTGTCCGAGCAGCAGGTCAGCGACCTGATCAGCGCGCCGGATACCGGCAATGCGCTGGGTCTGCGTGATCGCGCCATGCTGGAAGTTCTGTATGCCAGCGGCTTGCGCGTGTCCGAGCTGATCGGGCTGCTTGTGTCGCAGCTTAATCTCGAACTGGGCGTGATACGGGTTACCGGCAAGGGTAACAAGGAGCGACTGGTACCGCTGGGTGACGAGGCGCGCCACTGGCTAGAGCGATTTCTGGCCGAGGGCAGGCCCGCTCTCGTCAAACGTCAGAGCCTCACCGCCGACCTGTTTCCCACGCGCCGGGGCAAGGCCATGTCGCGCCAGGCTTTCTGGCAAAACATCAAGCGTTATGGCCGGATTGCCGGCATCGATCCACAGCAGTTGTCGCCCCATGTGCTGCGTCACGCGTTTGCCACGCATCTGCTCAATCACGGCGCTGATCTGCGCGCGGTGCAGATGCTGCTGGGTCATTCGGATCTGTCCACCACGCAGATTTATACCCATGTCAGCCGCGAGCGCCTGAAACAACTGCACTCGCGCCATCATCCGCGCGGGTAGCATGGCTGGAGCAGAGTCCCGCGCCGGCGCGCGGTTTTTCCGCTACTGCTGTTGCAAGCGCTTACAAAGCGCGTTAGCTTACGCGGCAAACAGCCAGATAAAAAAGGAAGACCCTCCGCCTTGAGTAAGCCCGAAGCGCAACGCATCCACCGGGACCAGCACGGCATCCACCCGAAACATATCGATCGCCGCGCCCGTACCGTCATCGATACCCTGCTGGATGCCGGTTATGATGCCTATCTGGTGGGTGGTTGTGTGCGTGACCTGATTCTGGGCCGGCAGCCGAAAGATTTTGATGTGGCGACAAACGCTCTGCCGGAACAAATTGCGCCGCTGTTTCGGCGCAGCCGGATCATCGGCAAGCGTTTCCGGCTGGTGCATGTGCGTTTTGGCCGGGAAGTGATCGAAGTGGCGACTTTTCGCGCCGGCGCCGATCTGGCCGATGACCTGGAAACCACCGAAGCCGGCCGCATCATCAGCGACAATGTGTACGGCGAGGAATACGAGGATGCTTTCCGCCGTGATTTCACCATCAATGCGCTGTTTTACGATATTCGTGATGATGCAGTGCTGGATTATGTGGGCGGTTTTGCTGACTTGCAGCAGCGCAAACTCCATGTGATCGGTGACCCGGAAAAACGCTTTCGTGAAGACGCCGTGCGCATGCTGCGCGCCATACGTTTTTCGGCGAAACTGGATCTGAAACTGGAGCCGGATCTGGTCGACAATATCAAAAGGCTGGGTTATCTGCTGCAGGATCAGTCGCGGGCGCGCCTGTTCGATGAAGTCATCAAGCTGTTGCAGGGCGGGGCAGCGGTGAAAACCATGTCGCTGTTGTGCCAGTTTGGTTTTGTCGAAATGCTGTTTCCGCCGCTGGATCAGCAACGTCTTTGTGAAAAACTGGACGATTGCAGCAGCCTGCTCTGTCGCGCCCTGCAAAATACCGATAAACGTATCCGCCGGGGCAAGTCG
>JALXFQ010000108.1 GCA_027067235.1 Gammaproteobacteria bacterium | reverse complement strand
ATCCGGCCCCATGCTGAAAGACTACGGCTGTACCCATGTCATCGTCGGCCATTCCGAGCGCCGCGCCCTGTACGGCGAATCGGACGAGGTGGTGGCCAGGAAATTCGCCAGGGCGCAGAAGCACGGCCTGATTCCCGTATTGTGCGTGGGCGAACTGCTGGAAGAGCGTGAAGCCGGCAACACCGAATCTGTGGTTGCCCGTCAGCTCGACGCAGTGATCCAGGCCAACGGCATCGCCGCGCTGGCAGACGCCATCATCGCCTATGAGCCAGTATGGGCCATCGGCACCGGCAAGACCGCCTCTCCCCGGCAGGCGCAGGAAGTTCATGCCTTTATCCGCGGCAAGCTGGCCGGCAAGGATTCCACCATCGCCGAAGGATTACGCATACTGTACGGCGGCAGCGTGAAATCCGGTAATGCCGAAGAGTTGTTCTCCCAGAGCGATATCGACGGCGGACTGATCGGCGGCGCATCGCTGGATGCGGCGGAATTTCTGGCCATTTGCCGCGCTGCCTAGAGGGCTCTGAAAAATGCATGACATTGTACTGGTTGCTCACATCCTGGTATCCGCCGCGCTCATCGGACTGATTCTGGTGCAACACGGCAAGGGCGCCGACATGGGTGCTTCATTCGGCGCTTCCCAGACTTTTTTTGGCAGCGCCGGGTCGGCGAATTTTCTCACCCGCCTGACGGCTGCCCTGGCTACCGTGTTTTTCATTACCAGCCTGAGTCTGGCCTATTTCAGTCGTCAGGCGGTAAAACCGGACAGCGTCATACAGCAGGGCAGCGGGACGCCGGCGACAACGGCCCCGGTGCTGCCGGGCGCGGATGCGGCAAATAAAATGCCGGATCAGAAGCCGGCAGAGCAGGGCGACAAGCCATCGGATATTCCTGCCGTGCCTGAATAGGTTTCCTCACCCGCGTCGCGACGAGCAAGGCTCTGCCGGCGTCTTACCGGGAAAAGTTGAACAGTCTGGCCGAAGTGGTGGAATTGGTAGACACGCTATCTTGAGGGGGTAGTGGCGCAAGCCGTGCCGGTTCGAGTCCGGCCTTCGGCACCAGCTGTTCATTTGACAAATAAGAATTACTGCGCCGCGTAATAATATTAACCTATTGGCGCAGGCCGGGCCCTTTGTTTACCCTGTGCGGCGCTGACGGGTTTCCGGTGAATTGCCGTAATGCCGGGTTGACGCCCTCAAGCGGGGCAACATACACTTGGCCGCTGAACATAAGAATGACACGCTGGCCGATGGTCCGATGACCGCGATGCCACGCCAACGACCCTAATAGAGAGTATGCTTCAGGAATATCTTCCAATATTGATCTTCATCGCGGTCGCTGTGGCTATCGGCGTCGGCGCATTCATTGCCGGCTGGTATCTGGGTCAGCCCAGTCGTCCCGATGCCGACAAGAATTCCCCCTACGAATGCGGGTTCGAAGCGTTTGAGGACGCCCGCATGAAATTCGACGTGCGTTATTACCTTGTCGCCATCCTGTTTATTCTGTTCGATCTGGAAATCGCCTTTCTGTTCCCCTGGGGCGTGGTGCTGGAAAAAATCGGCCGATTCGGTTTTCTCGCCATGGTGGTTTTTCTGACCATACTGGTGGTCGGCTTTGTCTACGAATGGGCCAAAGGCGCCCTCGACTGGGAATAGGGGAGGCTCATCATGTCGGACAAAGGCTGGATAACCACCAAACTGGATGACCTGGTGAGCTGGAGCCGCACCGGTTCCATGTATCCCATGACCTTCGGCCTGGCCTGCTGTGCCGTGGAAATGATGCAGGCTGGCGCATCCCGTTATGATCTCGACCGCTTTGGCATGCTGTTCCGCCCCAGCCCGCGGCAATCCGACGTCATGATCGTCGCCGGCACCCTGTGCAACAAAATGGCCCCGGCCCTGCGCAAGGTCTATGACCAGATGGCGGAACCACGCTGGGTGATTTCCATGGGTTCCTGCGCCAACGGCGGCGGCTATTATCACTATTCCTATTCGGTGGTACGCGGCTGCGATCGCATCGTTCCGGTGGATATCTATGTGCCCGGTTGCCCGCCCACGGCGGAAGCGCTGATATACGGCATATTGCAGCTGCACCGAAAAATTCGTAACAAACAGGTGATCGAGCGGTGAGCGCGGACAGCATGCAACAACTGCTCGATCGCGTCAGCCCGGTGCTGGGCGACATGCTGGTGGATTCCAGCATCGGCCTGGGTGAACTGACCATCGAAGTGGCATCCGAAAACATTGTCCCTGTCTGTGAGGCGTTGAGCAGCCATGCCGATCTGGGGTTTTCCCAGCTTACCGACCTGTGTGGCGTGGACTATTCCGCCTACGGCGCGGAAAAGCCGGGGTTCCAGTGGCAAAAGCCCCGCTATGCTGTGGTTTACCACCTGCTTTCGGTCAAACGCAACGAACGTATCCGGGTAAAAAGCTTCATCGACGGCGACATGCCGAAAATTGATTCCGTGGTCGAAGTATGGGCTGGCGCCGACTGGTTCGAGCGCGAGGCTTTCGATCTGTTCGGCATTATATTCGACGGCCACCCGGATTTGC
>JALXFQ010000107.1 GCA_027067235.1 Gammaproteobacteria bacterium | reverse complement strand
GTTCCAGCAAGCCCGCCAGCACATCCCCGGCGGCGTCAATTCCCCCGTGCGCGCCTACAAGGGTGTGGGCGGCGACCCGGTGTTTTTCAAAAAGGCCGAAGGCGCTTATTTGTGGGATACGCAAGGCAGGCAATATATTGATTATGTGGGCTCCTGGGGGCCGGCCATCCTCGGCCACGCCCACCCGCAGGTCGTCAAGGCTGTTTGCGATACTGCGCAGAACGGCCTTTCTTTCGGCGCGCCCACGGAACTGGAAATACGCATGGCCGACCGCGTATGCGAACTGGTGCCGAGCATGGACAAAGTGCGCATGGTCTCCTCCGGCACCGAGGCCACCATGAGCGCCATTCGCCTGGCGAGGGGCTACACCGGCCGCGACAAGATCGTCAAATTCGAGGGCTGTTATCATGGCCACGCCGATTCGCTGCTGGTCAAGGCCGGTTCCGGCATGCTTACTCTGGGCGTGCCCACTTCGCCCGGCGTACCGGCCGACTTCGCCAAACACACCATCACCCTGGACTACAACAACCCGCAACAGGTGGAAGACACATTCAACGAAATGGGTGATGAAATAGCCTGCATCATCGTCGAGCCGGTGGCGGGCAATATGAACTGCGTGCCCGGTTCGCAGGAATTCCTCAATACACTGCGCGAAGTCTGCGACAAACATGGCGCAGTGCTGATTTTCGACGAAGTCATGTCCGGCTTCCGCGTGGCCCTGGGCGGCGCGCAATCCCTGTACGGCATCACGCCCGACCTCACCACGCTGGGCAAGGTGGTGGGCGGCGGCATGCCGGTGGGCGCGTTCGGCGGCAAGGGCGAAATCATGAACCACATCGCCCCCGACGGGCCGGTGTATCAGGCCGGCACCCTGTCCGGCAACCCGGTGGCCATGGCCGCCGGGCTGAAAACCCTGGAACTGATTTCGCGGGACGGTTTTTTCGACCAACTGGGCGCCAGCACCGGCAAACTCGTCGCCGGGCTCAAGGCCGCCGCAGATGCAGCGGGCATCCCGTTTTTTGCGCGCAGCGTGGGCGGCATGTTCGGCCTGTTCTTCACCGAGCGTGATAACATCAGCAGCTTTACCGATGTCATGGCATGCGACGCCGAACGCTTCAAGACTTTCTTCCACGGCATGCTCGATGCCGGCGTCAATCTGGCGCCGTCCGCCTTCGAGGCCGGCTTCGTCTCCGCCGCGCACAGCGACCCTGACCTCGACGCTACCGTGAGCGCCGCAAAAAAGGTTTTTACCACGCTGTGAAGGCCTATCTCGACCTCATGCGCCATGTGCGCGACCACGGCGTCGAGCGCGGCGACCGCACCGGCGTCGGCACGCGCGGCGTGTTCGGCTACCAGATGCGCTTCGATCTGGCCGACGGCTTTCCGCTGGTTACCACCAAGAAGCTGCATCTGAAATCCATCATCCATGAACTGCTGTGGTTCCTCAAAGGCGAGCGCAATATCGCCTACCTGAAACAACACGGCGTAAAGATCTGGGACGCCTGGGCCACGGAAGACGGCGATCTCGGCCCCATTTACGGTTACCAGTGGCGCTCCTGGCCCGCGCCCGATGGCGAACATATCGACCAGATCACGCAACTGGTGGAACAGATAAAAGTGAACCCTTACTCTCGCCGCCACATCGTTTCCGCCTGGAACGTGGCCGATCTGCCCGACGAAACCTATGCGCCGCAGGAAAACGTCAGGCGCGGCAAAATGGCGCTGGCCCCGTGCCACACCCTGTTCCAGTTTTACGTGGCCGACGGCAAACTGTCCTGCCAGCTTTACCAGCGCAGCGCCGACATCGTGCTGGGCGTGCCGTTCAACATCGCCTCCTACGCCCTGCTCACCATGATGATGGCGCAGGTGACGGGGTTGAAGCCCGGTGACTTTATCCACACCTTCGGCGACGCCCATCTCTACCTGAACCACCTGCAACAGGTAGAAACCCAGCTTGCGCGCGAGCCGTTTGCGCTGCCGCAAATGAAAATCAACCCAAAAGTTGATTCAATTTTCCATTTTGAATTTGACGATTTCGAGCTGAGCGGCTACCAGGCGCACCCACACATAAAAGCGCCTATTGCCGTGTAAGGTCAGGCATGGCGATAACAGACCGCCTGTTTTTTGGCCATGGGAGAAGCGCTATTAAACAGGATGAGGCGCAGGATCGAAATAGTTGTCAGGTTCTGTCAACACGCATAGAATTAAGTCTCGTGTCCCCAGAACCTCCGAGCGCTGGACGCATCCGGTGCAGAACTGGAACCTGACGTTATCCCAGATGGCGATACACTTCGGTGACCGGGTCAGCAGTCACGTCAATCTGTGACTGTGGGTGACACAGAGTTTTGAACACCCTCTTCCTTAAGCTTGCTGCACTCCTTCTAGTTGAATCTGTTTATACTTTTTTCTCAGTGATTTAATAGGGACCTTTTTCTCACCTGTTTCCGCATAATGTTTGTAACCGAGCAATACGTCATGGACGAGTTTTCTCATTTTCCCTGCCATCAAAGGAGTCAGAAAGGCGGGTTTAGCCTTGTAGTCTAGATCAATACGAA
>JALXFQ010000106.1 GCA_027067235.1 Gammaproteobacteria bacterium | reverse complement strand
GTCCCAGGCGGGTCGTGGAAAGCTGACCAGTTCCTGAAAACTGCTGGAAAACGGATGGGCGGTAACGCTGATCCTGATGAAAGAAAAATGATCCCAGGCCGTGCGGATGCCGTAGATGACGCGCGGGTCGCTGTGTGACCAGCGCATGGAATGGTTCGAGCCATTGGTCAGGCCCAGCTGGCTGAAGTTGTGGGCGTCGATGATGTGGTTGTTGAACATCAGCAATGACATATCGGCATTCCAGGCCTGGGTTTTCGGGTACGGGTGTGGCAATGGCTGGTTACTGTGGGAAATGCGCCTCACCCGGGTGTGGAAGACCGGGTCTTTTATCCACTGGCCGAATGCGGGCAGCGGTACATTCTGCGCGGTGGGAATGGGCGTGAAAGCTGTTTCCGGCGGCCAGGGTGACGTGGAAAACAGCAGCAGGGTGATTATGGCTGGCAGAGCTCGCATATGACTTCCTTGATGTTGTAACCTGTCCTGGGCATATGGAGCAGATTGTTGCCGGTTTTATTCCCTAACTCATTTCCATGGGGTCAATATCCAGCGACCAGCGCACGTCGCGTTTTTTGCCGCTTTGCTGGTCCAGCGCGGCCAGCCACTGGTCCAGAAACGGGTGCAGGGCGGAACGTTGCGGACTTTGAGCCAGCAGTTGCGCGCGCCAGCGTCCGGCGCGGCGTTGCATGGGGGAGGGTACGGCATCGGACAGGCTGACGGTGTCGGGCAGCAGGGCTTGCGCTGTGTGCCGCGCCTGCTCGAGAAATTGCAATGCGGCGTCCTCTTTCACTGATTCGGCGCGCAGCAGGGCAAAATGCTGGCAGGGCGGGTAGCCGATGTCGCGCCGCTCGGCCAGCTGGGTATTGGCGAAGGCGGGGTAGTCGTCGCTGGCGATCTGGCGATAGATGGCATTACCGGGGTGGGCGGTCTGGATCAATACGCGACCCGGTTTGTCGGCGCGCCCGGCGCGCCCGGCCACTTGCGTGACCAGCTGATACAGGCGCTCGGGCGCGCGAAAATCGGTGGAATACAGCGCGCTGTCGGCATTGACGACGCCCACCAGCGTGACGTTGGGGAAGTGATGCCCCTTGGACAGCATCTGGGTGCCGATCAGTATATCCACGGCGTTTTCGTGGATTTGCGCCAGCGCGTCTTCCAGCGCATGTTTGCGCGACATGCTGTCGCGGTCGATGCGTAATAATCGTGCCTGCGGGATGGCAGTTTTCAGGGATTCTTCAATGCGTTCCGTGCCTTCACCGACGCTGGTGAGGTTCTTGCCTTCACAGTCGGGGCAATGCTCGAACAGCGGGAAGTCCGCGCCGCAATGATGGCAGCGCAGGCGCTGGTCGCGTTTGTGGTAAGTCAGGCGGGCATCGCAGCGCCGGCAGGGCGCTATCCAGCCGCAGTCGGCGCAGTACAGTACGGGTGAATAGCCGCGCCGGTTGAGGAACAGCAGCGTTTGTTCGCCTTTGTCCAGCTGTTCGCGAATGGCGTCCCGCAGTTGCGGCGACAGTCCGTCTGGCGCCGGCGTCTTGCGCATGTCGAGAAAGTCGATGGCCGGCGGCCTGGCGCCGCCCGCTCGCTTTGGCAGAGACAATAATTGATGTTTACCGGTTTCACAGTTGGCCCAGCTTTCCAGCGAGGGCGTGGCGGAACCGAGGACGACGGGTATGCCTTCGCGCCGGGCGCGCATCAGGGCGACATCGCGGGCATGGTAACGCAGGCCATCCTGCTGCTTGTAGGACAGATCGTGTTCTTCGTCGATGATAATCATGCCCAGATCCGGCGCCGGCGTGAAAACGCTGGAACGGGTGCCGATAATGAGTCGGGCGCAGCCTGAGCGGGCATTGCGCCAGGCCTGCAGACGCTCGCCGTCGCTGAGCCCGGAATGCAGTACTGACGCCTTGACGCCGAGGCGGCGTTCGAGTCGTCGGGTCAGCTGCGGCGTGAGGCCGATTTCCGGGGTCAGGATCAGTACCTGCCGGCCCTGCTCGAGCATGTTGCGCGCGGCGCGCATATAGACCTCGGTCTTGCCGCTGCCGGTCACGCCATGCAGCACAAAACTGGCATAGCCGCTGGCGGCGTTGATGGTGCTGACGGCGGCTTCCTGATCAGCGTTCAGCGTGGGCTGATTCATGTCGGCAGGCGCTGTGTCCGGCAAGGCCTGTGGCGGACATGCCACAGGCTCCACCCAGCCCCGGTCCGCCATCCGCGCCAGCGACTGACGCGCCGAGGCGGATACGGCGCGCAGGCGGGTTTCGTCCACCGGCTCGTGCTGTTGCCTGAACAGGGCCAGCAGACGCTGTTGCACCGCGCCTTTCACGGCATCGTCCTGCAGCGCTCTGCCGGATTCTGTCAGAGCCCAGCAGGTTTTCGGCCTGGCGCGCAGCGAGCGGGTCTGGTGCAACAGGGTCGGCAGGGCGGTAAAGAGGGTTTCGCCAACCGGGTGATGATAATAGGCTGATGTCCACTCCAGCAGGCTCAGCAGGTTTTCCGGAACAACCGGTTCGTGATCAACCATCTTGCCAACAGGACGGATTTTGCTGCGTTCAATGTCGGAGGTTTCGCTGTGGC
>JALXFQ010000105.1 GCA_027067235.1 Gammaproteobacteria bacterium | reverse complement strand
TTGGGTATTAACTGATTTTGCCTCAGTATCAGGAACCCCGAATAAATTTCGAAAAAAGAAGGTTCAGCCGACCTTTTTTCTATCCGCAAGCTCGGCCAGCGCCAGCACGACCTTGCGGTACTGTTTGCCCAGCTTTTCCAGCTCGCCCAGTTCGTGCATGGACACGGGCTGGGCATCCGCTGCGATCCTGCGCTGAACTTTCTGCATGGCGGCGATGATGCGGTCGAGTTTGTCTTTCAGTTTCTGTTCTTTTTTCACGGTGTTATCCGGCTGACTTGAGCATGGCCTGTACCCACAGCCACATGGTGAGCATGAACAGGACGACAACGATGAAGCCGGCGAGAAAGAAATGCCAGAACTTGCCACTTTCGAAGTCACGCACACGGTTGGCGTCTTTCTGCACTCCAATGAGGGCGGACAGAGCGCTTTTCATGATGGAGAAAAAGCCGACCCTGGGCTTGCTGTCGTGTTCACTCATCAGCTCAGGAAAAAATGACGAATGAATATGCGCGCATAGTGGTCAACCAGCAGGAAGCCAAACAGCGCGCTAAGATAGAAGATCGAGTAACCGAATGTTTTCATGGCGAATTCATCACCCTTGCCGCGGTACAGTTTCACCGCGTGATAGAGAAAACCCATACCCAGGCCCACCGCGCCCAGCAGGTAAATCAGGCCGCTTTTCATGAACAGAAACGGCATGATGGTGACGATCAGCAGCAGTATGGTGTAGAGCAGCACATGCAGTTTGGTAAAGGCGATGCCGTGGGTAACCGGCAACATGGGGATTCTGGCCTTGCTGTATTCGTCGCGGCGGCGGATGGCCAGCGCCCAGAAATGCGGCGGCGTCCAGATGAAAATGATCAGGAACAGCAGCAACGCTTCGCTGTTCATCTCGCCGGTAACGGCGGTCCAGCCCAGCACCGGCGGGGTGGCGCCGGCAGCGCCGCCCAGCACGATATTCTGCGGCGTGGAGCGTTTCAGAAACATGGTATAGATCACCGCGTAGCCAACCATGGAAGCCAGCGTCAGCCAGGCCGTGAGCGGATTGACGAAGCCCAGCAATATGACCATGGACAGCACAATCAGCGCGAGCGCAAACACAGTTGCTTCGCGTGTGCCCAGAGCGCCCTGCGGCAACGGACGGTTACGGGTGCGCGCCATCTGCTGATCGATCTGCTCATCCACCACATGATTCAACGCCGCGCCCGCGGCGGCGGCCAGACCAATGCCCAGCAGCCCCCAGAACACTTTGTCCAGTGGCACCCAGCCTTCGGTGGAAAGCAGCATGCCCACCAGCGCGGTGAACAGAATAAGGCCGACTACACGCAGTTTGCACAAACCCAGATATTCGCGGTAGTTGGACAGCGACGAAGATGTCAGTACAGCAGGCATTGGTTAACTCTCTTTATTGTGTTTTGTCTCTTCCACGGATCCCCTGATGGACGTCACCAGGGATTCGCGCTCCTCATCCGTCAGGCAGGACGCCAGCTCCACCCATTTTCCATGGGAGCCGATCAGCAAGCGGCTGGGATACCATCGATGCTGCGGACTCTCCAGTTTCACCTGCACCCAGTGCAGGGGAAACGCCCATTGCCTGTTGCGACCTTTTTCCAGATGGAACACTTCCAGTCTGTCCCCGCTCACGATCACCTGTTCAACGATATTGGAGCGCTGATAAAGCATGTAGAAAACGCCGGCCAGGGCCGCCATGTCCACCAGCACGAAAGGCAAAACCAGCCAGTAGCCGAGGAACAGTACGCGCACAGCCAGGGAAAGACTCAACAGGAATATACTGAGAAAAAACACCACCCAGCCGCGGCTGTTCAGGGCCCGATTGGGTCTGACTTCGAATAGCTTGCAAACCGGCCCGGCTGGCGCCGGCGCTGCCACATTCCCCGTTTCATCCATCATCTCACCTTTGTCTGAGTCCTGCGCCCGCGATCTTTCGCACCTGTTCTCCGGCCGTGATCGTCTTCTGACAGGCGGCTAGAATATCAGAATTATGCTATAACTGCATTCGCATTCGTCTGTTTTGCCATTCAGGTCCATCACTATCAAGCAACGCCTTGCCATCATTTGTTTCTTTGCCGCCCTGATGCTGTTGCTGTGGCTTGGTTTCTGGCAACTGGATCGGGGCCGACAGAAACAATCCATCCAACAGGCCGTGTCAGCCAATAGCAGGCATACCCCGGTGATCCTGGCACAGCGGCCCGTGTCCTGGAGCGAGCTGCAATATGCGCCCGTGACCTTGCAGGGCCGGTGGCTGGACAAGCCCCGCTTCCGGCTCGCCAACCGCTTTTACCAGCACCGCCCCGGATACGATATCTACAACCTGTTTCAACTCCCGGGAGATGGCAGCGTTATTGCGGTGAACCGTGGCTGGATCGGCCTCGAGCAGACACCACCCGCCCTGGTGCGGGGAACAGGCTCCAACCGCATCAGCGGTATCGTCCAACTGCCCGGCACCGGCTTCACCCTCGGCCCGGCTGCCACCGACGGCGCAACAGCGCAGGTGGAGCTGCAATATCTGGATCTGGACACCATCAGCGAGTTGGCGGGTCACACTGTGGAACCGGCCGTC
>JALXFQ010000104.1 GCA_027067235.1 Gammaproteobacteria bacterium | reverse complement strand
TCGATGGATTGCGATACGCCGCAGATGTTGGAAATCGTCGCCGTGGGGGCGATAGCCATGCAGTTGGAGTTGCGCATGCCCTGTTCCACCACGCGGTCGCGCAGCTCATCCCAGTCCATGACGCTGGATTGGTCTATCTGCACATATTTGCCGCGCTCGTCTTCCAGCATCCTGATGGAGTCGATGGGCAGGATGCCCTGAGACCACAGCGAGCCTTCGTAGGTGGGATAGGCGCCGCGCTCCTCGGCCATGTCGGCGGAAGCGCTGATGGCGTAATACGATACCGCCTCCATGGAGCGGTCGGCAAATTCGATGGCCGCTTCGGTGGCGTAAGGTATGCCCTGCTTGTACAGCGCATCGTGAAAGCCCATGACACCGAGCCCCACCGGACGGTGGCGCAGGTTGGAGTTGCGCGCCTGTGGCACCGAGTAGTAGTTGTAGTCGATGACGTTGTCCAGCATGCGCATGGCGGTGGTGACGGTGCGCTCCAGCTTGTCCAGATCGAGGCCGTCCTCGTCCACATGAGCGGCCAGATTCACCGAGCCCAGATTGCACACGGCAATCTCGGAATCATTGGTGTGCAGGGTGATTTCGGTACACAGGTTGGAGCTGTGCACCACGCCCACATGCTGGTTGCTGTAGCGGATATTGCACGGGTCCTTGAAGGTAATCCACGGATGGCCGGTTTCGAACAGCATGCCCAGCATCTTGCGCCACAGATCCAGCGCCCTGACTGTCTTGAATACCTTGATCTCGCCATTGGCGGCCTTGCGCTCATAGGCCTCGTACTGCTCGCGGAAAGCCTGGCCGGTGAGGTCGTGCAGGCCCGGCACCTCGTCGGGCGAGAACAGGGTCCAGTCGCCTTCTTCCGAGACGCGCTCCATGAACAGGTCCGGCACCCAGTTGGCGGTGTTCATGTCATGGGTACGGCGGCGTTCGTCGCCGGTGTTCTTGCGCAGCTCGAGGAAATCGTCGATGTCGATATGCCAGGTTTCCAGATAGGCGCATACCGCGCCCTTGCGCTTGCCGCCCTGATTCACCGCCACGGCGGTGTCATTGGCCACTTTCAGGAACGGCACCACGCCCTGGGACTGGCCGTTGGTGCCCTTGATGTGCGCGCCAAGGCCGCGCACGCGGGTCCAGTCATTGCCCAGGCCGCCGGCGAATTTGGACAGCAGGGCATTGTCCTTGATGGCGCTGTAAATGCCATCCAGATGATCCGGCACCGTGGTCAGATAGCAGGACGACAACTGCGGGCGCAGGGTGCCGGAGTTGAACAGCGTCGGCGTGGAACTCATGAAATCGAAGCTCGACAACAGATTGTAGAACTCGATAGCCCGGGCCTCGCGATCTATTTCCTTGATCGCGAGACCCATCGCCACACGCATAAAAAAGGCCTGGGGCAGCTCGAAGCGCACGCCATCGGCGCTATGAATGAAATAGCGGTCGAACAGGGTCTGCAGCCCCAGATAGGTAAATTTCTGGTCGCGCTCCGGCTTGATCGCCGCCGCCAGCGTGTCCAGATCATAATGCATCAGCTCCTTGTCCAGCAGTTCCAGATCGGAAGCTTTCTTGATATAGGCTTTGAAATAGTCCGGATAGCGCCCGGCCATCTCCGCCGCCGTGGCGCGCGGCTCGCCCAGGCCGAGGAACAACAGGCCGTCGCGACGGATGTTGTCCATCAGCAAACGCGCCGCCACGAAGGAATAACTGGAGTCTTTTTCGATCAGGGTACGCGCGCTCATCACCAGCGCCGCGCCCAGATCCTTCTCCGAAATGCCGTCGAAGATATTGCGCAGGCCGTCCTCCAGCACCGCCTTGCCGTCCACGCCCTCGAGGCCGTCCACCGCTTCGGCCACCAGTTTTTCCAGACGATCCATATCGAGCGGCGCCTTGTCGCCGGACTCCAGTAATACGTGAACGGAAGCATCCTGCTTTTTGGCTTTTTTAGTGGTCTTTTTCGCTTTTGCCGCCCGCTCTTCGGCGCGTTTTTCGCGGTATAGCACATAGGCGCGCATGACCTTGTGCTCGCCGGCGCGCATCAGCGCCAGCTCCACCTGGTCCTGCACATCCTCGATATGCACGATACCGCCCTCGGGCATGCGCCGGAACAGGCCTTGCGTGACCTGGGCAGTCAGCCTGCTCACCGTATCATGGATGCGCGAGCTGGCCGCCGCCTGACCACCTTCCACGGCGAGAAAGGCCTTGGTCATGGCCACCTGAATCTTGGAGGCATCGAACGGCGCTATTTTGCCATTGCGCCGGATAAGCTTGTAGGCATTGCCGGAATCGGCGGAGATGACGTTGAGCTTGTTGTTGTCGGTCAATTCGAGTTTCACGCCGCTGGCAGCGGCCTCTTCGGTATCGGAGACGGAGTGTTCCATGGATATCCTCTTTTGATGCAAATCAATACGCTGTCCCGTGTGCCTGGAAATCACGCTTCCGGCGCGACCGGTATCCAGACAGACTGCAGCAATGACCGGCCTCTGTACTCAACCCTGGGCGGGCGCCAATACGGGCCGGTTCTACCCTTTGAAAACCATTCGAAACGCCTGGGGGCACTAAAACCGCTATACACTGAAA
>JALXFQ010000103.1 GCA_027067235.1 Gammaproteobacteria bacterium | reverse complement strand
AGCTTAGCAATGTGCTGCACTATCTGCTGTCAGACCGGGGCATGTGCGATACCCAGGTAACCTGTGACCTGTTTTTCGATTTTGTGGACAAGGTAACCGAACACCTGGATGTGGAAGACAGCCAGATTTATCCGAAGCTGCTCAACAGCAGCGACCTGCAGACCATCAACACGGCGCGCAACTTCATGTCCGGCGGCGTGGAAATCAAACGCCTGTTCGCCGACTATCTGAAAAAGTGGTGTGGCAAGCAGGGTCAGGAACTGCGCATCAAGGATTACGAGGAATTTGCCCGTTCCACGGATGAAATGTTTTCTCTGGTGCTGAATCGCATACAGCACGAAACCGAGCATCTGTACCCGCTGGTAAGAAAAATCACCCACCAGGCTTCTGCCGCCGCCTGAGCGGGCCCGGCGCCCGCTCTGTCTGCGGCCGGAACCGGGGCATCCCGTAGCCGTCTGGCCTATTTGAGCTCGGCTGCAGTCACTGCCGTGGTAATCTTGTCCATGGCGGCGGAAGCCTTGCTGATCGCTTCAACCTTGCCCACGTCGTAGGCGTCCTTCATGCCTTTCGGGTCGTGATAGGCCAGCCACACCCTGCCCTGGTCATCGCGGTAAACCAGCACCCGCAACGGCAGATCCAGCCCGGCGGCGGGATCCGCCTTCATGATCGATGTGCCCATTTTCGGATTACCGAAGATGAGCAGCTGGGCCGGGTTCATGGTCATGTTCGCCGCTGCCGCATTGCTTTCGTGGTCGATACGGGCAAAAACCCTGAGCCCCTTGGCGGTAACCATGCTTTCCAGCCGGTCCATGGTTTGCGGCACGCTGTAATGACTGGCCTTCTTGATGACATCGTAATCAGCCACGGCCGCAGTGGAAAAAACAGCCAGAATCAGGGAAAACAACAGGGACTTCATCGTATTACTCCTCATGCGTTGGCGGATGCTTCCAGCACTTCGCTGAATTTACAGTCTTTTTGCGGACAGACTTTCTCGGTACCGCGGCGCTTGGTGGTCTTGATGGTCAGTATCGGCCAGCCACACTCGGGGCATGGCTCTGCCACCGGCTGGTTCCAGATGGCGTAGCTGCATTTCGGATAGCGCTCGCAGGAATAAAAAATCTTGCCGCGCCGCGATTTGCGCTTGAGCAAATGCCCTTTGGCGCATTGCGGACAGTCCACGCCGGTATCCTCGGGCTTCTCCAGTGGTTCGATGTATTTGCATTCCGGATAACCGGAACAGCCGATGAACTTGCCATAGCGACCGCGCTTGTACACCAGCGGCGAACCACAATCGGGGCATTCGCGGCCTTCCACCACTTCCGGTTCGGCCGCCACATCTTCGGCGCTCTCGCCCAGGTTACGCGTGTAATCACACTCCGGATACGCCGTACAACCGATAAAACGCCCGTTGCGACCCAGGCGTATGGACAGCTTGTTACCACATTTCGGACAATCCTCGTCCATTTCCTCATGCGTCACATCCTTGCGCTGCACCGTCTTGTCCTTGTCGTCGATGGTCGCCTTGAACGGCTTCCAGAATTTTTCCAGCACCGGTTTCCACGCTGTTTCACCGCGTGAAATGGCGTCCAGCTCATCTTCCATTTTCGCGGTGAAATCGTAATCCACATATTGCGTGAAATGCTGCGACAGAAACTTGTTGACGATGCGCCCCACGTCGGTCGGATGAAAACGCTTTTTTTCCAGCGTCACATATTCGCGATTCTGCAGGGTCTGAATAATGGAGGCATAAGTGGACGGACGGCCGATGCCGTAGGCTTCCAGCGCCTTGACCAGGGTCGCTTCCGAATAACGCGGCGGCGGCTCGGTAAAATGCTGGTTGGCGTCGATCTTCTTCAGCGGCACGCGGTCACCCTTTTCCATCGGTGGCAACAGCTTGTCGTCCCTGTCCCTGGACTCGTCCGGCTTGCGATCGTCCCGGCCTTCCTGATACACCGCCATGAAACCGGGCGATACCAGCGTGGAGCCGTTGGCGCGGAATATATTGCCTTCGCCGGCCGACAGGTCCACCGCCACCGTGTTCAGGGTGGCGTGAATCATCTGACTGGCCATGGTGCGCTTCCAGATCAGGTCATACAGCCGCGCCTGGTCCTGGCTCAGATGGGATTGTATGTCTTTCGGCAGACGCGCGGCGGAGGTGGGGCGAATCGCCTCGTGCGCTTCCTGCGCGTTTTTGGATTTGTTCTTGTAGCTGCGCGGCGATGACGGCACGTTGTCCCCGCCGTACTGTTTGGCGATGACATCACGAATTTCGGCCACCGCCTCGTTCGCCAGCGATACCGAATCGGTACGCATGTAGCTGATCAGGCCCACCGTTTCGCCGCCGATGTCCACGCCTTCATATAAAGTCTGCGCCACGCGCATGGTGCGCTGCGCGCCGAAGCCCAGCTTGCGCGAGGCCTCCTGCTGCAGGGTCGAGGTGGTAAAAGGCGGCGCCGGATTGCGACGGCGCTGCTTTTTGGATACTTCCTCCACCACCAGTTCGCCATTGGCCAGTTGCAACAATTCGTCGCGAATGCCGGTGGCTTGCTTGTCGTTATTGATCGTAAACTGCTCGACCTTGTCGC
>JALXFQ010000102.1 GCA_027067235.1 Gammaproteobacteria bacterium | reverse complement strand
GGATGTAGCCGAAAACCTGAAATATCCAGATCATTAACACAGGTGGCGGTATCCAGCGCAATCAATTGCAATCGTAATCTCTTTTTGTGGGACGCCTGAATGCCTGAAGCGTTACCCGTTTCGTAAAATCGGCGCAGTCCCTTGTGCCTGAACGATTTAATCATGTTTCAATAGTAGAACGTTGCGCGTTGCGCAACAAGTGTTTTTGACATATTTCAGTTCAATTCATCGCCCTGCGAGTCCATTCGTCAAAATATTCCTGCACCACTTCTCGCACATGCTCAGGGTAGCCCAGCCGCTCCATTTCATTCATGCCTTCGCGGAAGAAACCGGGGGCTTCTTCGGGCAGGGCCTGGACGAATGCATCGTAGGCCTGCCGCATCAGCTCCGGCCTGTAGGAACGGGTGGCCATGATGGCGCGGTTGAACTGCAGTAGCCGCCAGGGCCGCAGCGGGTCGGTTTTTTCCAGATCCCGGGTGATGATGTTGGCGCAGGAATCAATGACATCGCCGGTGAATTTGGCATAGGACGCCAGGATTTCCGGGTCGCGGGTGGAATTTGCCAGTTCTGCGATGGCATTGACGATGGAGTGCGCGGTGCGAATCTCGCCCTTGTTGGCGATGATCCAGGCGGCGATACCCAGAGCGCTGTTGTCCAGCTGGCGGCGCTGCGCCTCCAGTTCCATCTGCCCGGCCCAGGCCGCCATATCCTGAATCAGGCTGAGGCCATAGTCGCCGATTTGCGTCACATCTTCGTTGTTGATGGCGTAGGGCGCGTCATCGTCGCTGGTGCGGATGGCGCCGGCAATCTGAAAAAACTGGTCGATGCCTTCACGCAACTGATCCGGCGTCACCTGGGTATTGGTGACAGGCTTGCGTTTTCGCCAGGTTTCCTGCACCGCATCAGACGCGGCGCTGGCGAGTTTTTCAGCCTGATGCAGACTGGATACGGCGCTGGCGGGGGATTCGGACATGTTGGTTGGCAATGCTCGTGAGTGACCTTCGGAAATGGTATCCTTCGCGCGCCCGAAAAGCGACCGCCAATGAAGATCTACGACCTCCACAGCCACAGCCTCCATTCCGATGGCAAACTGACGCCAGCCGAGCTGGTGCTGCGCGCATCGGCAATGGGCGTGGATGTGCTGGCGCTGACTGACCACGACATCACCGACGGCATAAAAGCAGCGCAGGCGGCGGCGCAGGATACGCCGCTGACACTGGTTCCCGGCGTGGAAATTTCCGCCACCTGGGAAAACCGCACTGTGCATATCGTCGGTCTGAACATCGACATCAGCAACACAGCCCTGCAGACAGGATTGAGCAGCATTCGCGAGCACAGAGCGGCGCGCGCGATTGAGATAGGCGAGCAGCTCGAAAAACGGGGCATAGCCGACGCGCATGAAGGCGCCAGCAGACTTGCCCGGGGCGCCATACTCAGCCGCACGCATTTTGCCGAGTTCATGGTGCGAGAAGGTCACGCCAAAGACTTCAACCGGGCTTTTCGCGACTGGCTCGGCGACCGTGGCAAGGCATTCGTGAAAACCCGATGGGCGCCATTGCAGGATGCGATCAACTGGATCAACGCTGCCGGCGGACAGGCGGTTATCGCTCATCCCGGCCGCTACCGGCTGGGCAAATCACTGTTGAAAAAACTGTTCGGCGATTTCACCGACATGGGCGGGGCGGCGATCGAAGTTGTTTCCGGCAGCCAGAAACCCGAAGACGCACTCTATTTTGCCAGAGAATCGGTGCGCCATGGCCTGCTGGCTTCGGCCGGCTCGGATTTCCATGATCCGCAGTATCGATGGCGCGAACTGGGTAGGAACCTGCGCCTGCCGGAAGCATGCAACCCGGTGTGGAAGGATTGGTGATGGCTGAATATTTTGAAGTACACCCGCAGTCGCCGCAGCCGCGGCGCATCAAACAGGCGGTGGAAATCGTGCGCAAGGGCGGCGTCATTGCCTATCCCACGGATTCCAGCTACGCGCTGGGTTGCCATATCGGCGACAAGAAGGCCATGGACAGAATCCGCCGCATCCGGCGTGTGGATGACAAGCACAATTTCACCCTGGTGTGCCGCGACCTGTCGGAACTCAGCCTGTATGCCAAAGTCGACAACAGCACCTATCGTTTGCTCAAGGCCAATACGCCGGGCTCCTATACATTCATTCTGCAAGCGAGCAGGGAAGTGCCGCGTCGCTTGCAAAACCCCAGACGCAAGACCATCGGTCTGCGCGTACCGGATCACCCGGTGGCGCTGGCGTTGCTGGAAGAGCTCGGCGAGCCGCTGATGAGCTCCACCCTGATCCTGCCCGGCGAGCAACAGCCCGAGTCCATAGCCTGGGAAATCAAGGAAAAACTGGACCACGCCCTGGATGCCATCCTGGACGGCGGCTGGTGCGGCATCGAACCCACAACTGTGGTAGATTTGACCTCTGGCGAACCCGTTGTTGTACGCAAGGGGCTCGGCGATACCACACCATTCGAATAGAGCTATCAGGCAACCATGGATTTCGCTTTACTGGTCCAAAAAATCACTATCTGGGCCATCCCCGTCATATTCGCCATTACTATCCACGAAGTCGCCC
>JALXFQ010000101.1 GCA_027067235.1 Gammaproteobacteria bacterium | reverse complement strand
TGGTCTTGCCAGAGCCGGGCGGGCCGATCATGAGCAAACTGTGACCGCCGGCGGCGGCTATGGTCAGGGCTCTCTTGGCGAATGACTGGCCCTCGACATCGGACAGGTCGTCTTCCTGTGCGCTGGAAACTGCAACCCGGGGCGACGGATGCGGCTGCAGCGTGGACGGATCCGCAAGAAACCGCGTCACATCGAGTAAATGCCGCGCACTGTATACACGTAGTTTCTTTGCCAGAGCCGCTTCATCCGCGTTCGCAAATGGCACCACGAAACTCCGTTTCGTGGCGCTGACGCCCAGCGCCGAACCGAGTATGCCGCTGACCTGCCGGATATCTCCTGACAGCGCCAGTTCACCGGCAAATTCGAGCTGGTCCAGGCGTTCGCTGGCCGCCTGACCGGATGCGACGAGTATGCCAATGGCGATGGGCAGGTCGAATCGCCCACCCTCCTTCGGCAAGTCGGCCGGGGCCAGATTGACGGTAATGCGACCGACAGGAAAATCGAAGCCGGCGTTGAGTATGGCGCCGCGTACGCGATCCTTGCTCTCCTTGACCGCAGTTTCGGGCAGACCGACGATGGACAGGGACGGCAAGCCGTTGGACAAATGCACTTCCACTGTGACAGGCGGCGCATCAATACCGTGCAGACCGCGACTGTGTACAACGGCAAGAGACATGGCAGTGACTTACTGCCCGGGCTTGCCTGAAAGCGCTTCGACCTGTTGTTCCAGTCGCTCCAGCTTCTCCCGGGTTCTGGCCAGCACCGCCGCCTGCACATCCAGCTCCTCGCGCGTTACCAGATCCATACGTTCAAATGCCGAGTTCATGGCAGCACGAAGATTTTTTTCCAGTTCAGCTGTCAGCCCTTCCGGCATGACCCGGCTGATATTCCCGATTAACTGGTTTATCACGTCTGGCGCACTTTTCATTTCACTATTGCCCTGACAGTATTCATGAAGCCATCAGAATCATAGCTTCGTTTCACTGAATAACAAGGCGGACACCCTTCACGCGCCCGGCTTGTATTCCACATAAGCCTCGTCTTTCAGCTGACGCAGCCATTGTTCGTAGCGTTCTTCCGACTTCATCTGCATGATTTTCTGCCGCGCCAGACCACGATCCCGTTCCTGACTGACGTCTTTCTGACGTACGCCCAGCACCTGAATCAGGTGTACGCCAAAGGCGGTGCGTACCGGATCGCTGAGTTCGCCCACCGCCAGATTGCGCACCGCTTCCTCGAACGGCTTCACCGTCACGCCGGGGCCGATCCAGCCCAGGTCGCCGCCCTTGCTGGCCGAGCCCTTGTCAGCGGAGTGCGCACGCGCCAGCGCGGCAAAATCTTCGCCATTTTTTATCCGCTCGCGCAACTGCAACAATTTGTTTTTTGCGTCATCCAGAGACATCAGTTCATTCGGCCGGAGCAGAATATGACGCACATGGTACTGGGTCACCGCCAGTTGGGAACCACCGCGTTTATCGTTCAATTTCAGCACATGGTAGCCATTGGGACTTTTTACCACAGCGGTTTGCCCCGGCTGCATACCGGACAGGGTGGAAACAAATACGGCCGGCAGTTGCGAGGTCTTGCGCCAACCCAGTTTGCCACCGTCCTTGGCATTCGGCCCGCGGGACATCTGCCGCGCCACTTGCGCAAAATCTTCTCCGGCCTGAATGCGTTTCAATGCGGCCTGGGCCTGCTGCCTGGCCTGCTCTGGCGACAACGGGCCAAATGGCAGCAAAATATGATCCACATTGAATTCGATATCTTCATTGGCCGCGCCATGCTGCCGTGCAATGAAATTGTCCACTTCGCTTTCGGAAACAGTAATGGAGTTGTTGATTTCCTGATCCAGCAGGCGCTTGATGATGATTTCGTTGCGTATGCTCTCGCGGAAGTCCCGGTAGGCCAGACCGTCGCGCTCCAGCGCCTGGCGCAACTGGCGTACCGAGAACTTGTTCTGGTCGGCAATGCGCTTGACCGCCGCGTCCACCATTTCGTCATCAACTTCGATGCCGATGCGTTTGGCGTATTGCAGCTGGATTTTTTCCAGTATGAGCTGGTCCAGCAACTGTTTGCGGGCCGCTGCAAGTACCTTCTCGTCCTTGCCGGCCAGCCGGGTTTTCAGGGCTTTGAGCTTTTGCTGCAGATCATGCTCGGTGATGACCTCGTCGTTCACAATCACCAGTATGCGATCCAGCGGCGTTGCCGCGTGCGCGGTAACGCCGGCAAGGCCCGACAGCACGACAAACAACAGAACAGCGGGTCTGGCGAATAAGAACAATGTACGCATGATTATCCGGACTGGAACACCGGGCGCCGCAGTGACCACATCCCGTTTCCGTCCAAGCTCCTATCTCAGGCCCGTACTGGAACGTATGGTCGCCAGCCCGGTCAGCTCGAGCTCGGCCATGATGGAATCGCGATACTCGTCTTCTTTGGTATCGTTATTGATGCGCCGTGTGCCGTAGACCCGGAATGCCCAGCAGCAATTACGGTATTCAATGCCGCCCTTGCCTTCCAGAGTCTTGCTGTTGTTGGCATCATAACGATAACCACCGTAGAGGAAGAACTGGCGCGTCAACGGTACTA
>JALXFQ010000100.1 GCA_027067235.1 Gammaproteobacteria bacterium | reverse complement strand
CAAAACCTATGAAGATATTTTCAACCTGCTGGACAAGAGCAAGATGCCGCGCCTGGTGCGCATGTGGAACAGCTTTCCGCACATCAACGAGGTGATCGAAGGGCTGGAGCGCTATCAGCAATTCACTGTTTCCCGCTACAACGCTTTCGAGGAGCACTACGGCGAATTCATCGACCGCCTGCCGGCGGCCACTGCCGTTGGCGGCCAGGGCGACCGGCTCAGCGTTTATTTTATCGCCACCGACCTGAGCCCGATTCATTGCGAAAACCGCCGCCAGGTCTGCGCCTACGAATACCCCGACCAGTACGGCCCGCGCAGCCCGTCATTCTCCCGCGCCACGCTGATGCGCTGGCCCGATGGCGAGGCGTTCTATATCTCCGGCACGGCCAGCATCGTCGGCCACGAGTCCAGACATATCGGCGACACCGCCGCACAACTGGACGAATCGCTGAACAACGTGGAGATACTTATCAACGATGCCGCCCGCGACCACGCAACCGGCTACAAAGGTCTCGACAGCCTGTCCATGTTGAAAGTCTATATCCGCAACGCAGCGGACTACGGCGCAGTGAAAAATGTACTGGCGGCCCGTTTGCCTGCGGAAATACCCGTCGCCTGCGTGGAGGCGGATATCTGCCGGCAGGAATTGCTGGTGGAGGTTGAGGGGATGATTCAGCGCGGAGGATGATTTCTCCTTGAAGCCTCCAGCCTCCAATCCAGGCTAGAGTCTGTAGGCTTTAGGGGTGCGAGCGTTGGGTGTTCGTGAGCGAGTTGCTTCGAAGTTGGTTTAGCGTTTGGCTGTTCCAGCCTCAAGCCCAACACCTCACTCCCCCGTTTCATCCACATCCACCTGCCCGGCCATGCGCCTGCGCACATGCGACCACGACATGCCGATGGCCAGCACGCCCGCCATCAGCGCCATGTAAATCCAGGCCATCAGCGTCATGTTGTCCTTCGGCAAAATGCCCTTGTCCACCAGCAGCCACAACAATGTCCCGAAAAACGCCGCCGCCAGAATCACGCCGATAAAACCCAGCGAGCGCATGGTGGCGCGCAGAAACACCACCCAGCTGATGAGCAGCGCCACCCCCGCGAAGGCGAAAAGCGGCGCGATTTCCTTCAGGTGCTCCACATTGGGCAGCACCGCCTTCGCCCAGTGATAAAACGACTTGCCCTCGGGGTTGTAAGTCACCGCCACCAGCCCGAAAGCGGCGATGAAACGTATCAACAATCCTGTCCATGTGAATTTGTATGCGGCCATGTTTGCTCCTGAAAGTCATTTGCGCCCCGCCCGCGCGGGAGAGCGCCGACGAGAGAGAATATCCAGGCTGTAATTCTACCAGCGATAGCCAGGATATTTTATGAAGGATTCGGGATAGTTCGCCTCAATGATTCGTGAAACAATCACCCCATGTCCCGCACACTTGTCATTATCGGTATTTTACTCATAGCCATTGGCCTGCTGTGGCCGGTGATACAAAAAACCGGCCTGGGCCGTCTGCCCGGCGATATCATCATCCGGCGGGAAAACTTCAGCTTTTACTTCCCGCTGACCAGCTCCATCCTCGTCAGCATTGTCCTCAGCCTGTTGTTCTGGTTGTTTCGCAAATGAAAATCGCTGTCTTTTCCGACATCCAGGCCAATGTCCCGGCCATGGAAACCGTCATTAACGACATACTCGCCTGGCGGCCCGACCGCGTCCTCATGAATGGCGACCTGGTTAACCGCGGCCCCCGCAGTCTGGAATGCCTGCGACTGTTCGAGCAAATGCAGCGCGAATACGGCTGGGAGCCGCTGCGCGGCAACCATGAAGACTATGTGGTCTATTGCCAGAACAACCCGCCGAAATCCGCGCAAGACGCCACCATGCGCCGCTTCACCGACTGGACCGCCGAACAAATGGGCGAAGCGGCAAGCCGCATGATGGCCTGGCCCGACCATGCCATCATCCCCGGCCCGGACATGACGGACTGGCTGTATATCACCCACGGCACCCTCGCCGGGAACCGCGTCGGCGTCATGCGCCACCACAGCGACGATGACCTGATTGACCGCATCCCGGCCTGGGCCAGCCTGTTCGTGACCGCCCACACCCACCGGCCGCTGAAACGGCGGCTCAACGGCACGACCATCCTTAACGTCGGCTCCGCCGGCTCGCCCTTCGACGGCGACCCGCGCGGTTCCTGGGCCAGACTGGAAAACCACGGCGATGGCTGGAAAACCGACATCATCCGCTTCGACTACGACCGCCAACGCGCCGACGCCGACTACCACGACAGCGGTTTCCTTGAACGCGGCGGCCCCATCGCCCGCATGATCTACGAAGAATGGAAACAGGCCCGCAGCCTCCTGCCTCACTGGCGACGGCGCTACCTGAAAGACATCGCCGCAGGAAAAATCAGCGTGCAAGACAGCGTGGAAGAATTTCTCACGCAGGGCGAGTTTCCCGACAACAACGATACGCGGTGTTGTTTATGACAGGGCTTTTTTCGAAAAGAGCAGGCAGGGCGCATAAACACAGCGCCAAGCGCCGGATGCCGGTTTTTACCTTGATGCGGCGGGCGCCCCTTATTCAAATTCTTGCACATTCAAT
>JALXFQ010000099.1 GCA_027067235.1 Gammaproteobacteria bacterium | reverse complement strand
CGATACGCTGCGCCTGTAACAGAGCGGCCGACACGGGCAGTTGCCCGACTGCGGCACCTGCGATTGCGGGACAAGCCGCCGCGTTATGGCTGCTGCTTTTCCGTTGCCGGAATACTCGCGGCACGCCGGATTCCACTGTCGTTTGCCGTTTTTTCCAGCCCCAGGCGTTTCAGGATGTCGGTGACGGTTTTCTTGACGTGTTCCGGCGAGTTCTGCTCCACCGCTGCTTCCAGCGTGCCTTCCACATCCCGTATGCGGCGGATCAGGGGCGCGCCGGCGCGTTGTGGCTCGCTCAGTTGCCCCAGTGCCTTTCTGGCGGAAGCCAGGTCCGGGTACACCCCGTAAACCAGTGACAGCAGAGGCTGGTCTCCACGCAGGGCAGCGAACATGGCCATATTGCCCTGCAGCCCGGTGCGTTCGATAAAACGGCGAATTCGATCATTGGAAAAGTCCGAAATCAGCTGCAGCGTAAAGGCATCGGGATTTTGCCGATACAGCCAGTCACCACCATTGATGAAGCTCTTGTCCGGCTGCTCTTCAAACGTGATGGTTTCACCTTTTTCCAGTTGCGCCAGCTTGCGGCGTGACCCGACGTGCCCGGACTGGGCGGCCCGGGTCCACCACAGTTTGGCCTTTTCCAGCGACTTCGCCACGCCGCGCCCCTGGTAATACAGATTCCCCACCTCGTCCTGGGCCCTGACACTGGTCAGCACAGCGGATTTTTCCAGCCATTCGGCGGATTTTTTCTGGTCGCGTTTAACGCCCAGCCCCCGACGATAGGCCATGCCCAGTTCGTATTGGGCCTTGGCATGACCATTGTTTGCCGCCAGCGTCCACCAGCGTATGGCTTCAGACAGGTCGATATCCACACCGCGGCCGTCCCGGTAGATGACACCCATATGATACTGGGCGATGGGATTGCCGGCCTCCGCCAGCGGCCGCCATTCCCTGATGGCACGCTGATAATCGCCGGAAAGATAGGCCGCCATGCCGGTGGCCATGGGATTGGCTAAAACCAGCGGCGGCGACATCAGGAGCAGACACAACAGTAGCGGACGCAAAGCTTTCATTGCATGGTCCTGGTCAAAATCCGCTCTCACGGATAAACACGCCCTGCACTGCCACCCAGGCCCGGTGCAGAAAGCTCTCTGCCTCGCCGTTCAAGACGGCATGCCCATTGATAACCTGCCCGATATCCATGGGCTCACGTGGCTTTAGCTTCACCCGGTACACTGATTCGTGGGGAATCAAACCCCGGTGCATGTCCTGGGTCACCGCAATATCGCCGCCATAGACTGACGCCAGCCCGGCATCCCGCAGCACCTTGGTATTGACCGGGTCCTTGCCGAGCATGACCACGGGCACAGCCGGCAGCTCGGGACTGTCCGGGTAAAATACGCCGCTCTCCTGTTCATCGATCAGGCGCGCTATCTTGTCTTCAGTAGCGTAGGCATCAACAACCGCGCCCTTGCGCTGCACCAGCGACATCAGGGACTGGTCGTCGGCGACCCACAAGCCCTGGCGCAGGCCGCGCATAACGTCAGTCACTTCACCGGCAAAGGGCGCAACCACCCACAGTTTTCCGAGTTTTTCCCTGAGGCCGTTCAATCGCGCCGTGGCTCTGGCCAGTTGTTCTCGCGTGGATTGCTGTTCCTGACGCCATTCGGCGCTGGCGGCGCTGGCGCTGAGTTTTGCCTGCAGCGTTTCCAGCTCCAGCGCGGTTTCCTTGATATCCCGTTGCAGATCGGGCGCGACCAGCTTCAGCAGCACGTCGCCGGACTGCACTTTCTGGCCTTCTTCCACCAGCACTTCTTCAATACGGGCCGGTGCTGGCGCATAGATACGGGTGAACACCTCGGGTTTCATGGTGGCGGGCAACTTCACTGCGGTGCGCCACGGTATCACCATGGCGCCCACGGCCAGCAACAGCAGCGTACTGCTGACCAGCACATTAGTATTCCATTTCATCTGCTCTCTCCGACTCCACCATTCCTTCAGTTCATTCCAGATCGGGCGGCCAATAAACCAGACCAGTTCTACCGCCATAAGAAAAATACCGAGCAATTTGAACGCCAGGTGATAAACCAGCACGGCAATGCCGAGAAACAGGAAGAAGCGGTAAATCCAGGTGCCGTAGGCATAAAGCAGCATGGTGCGCAGCGTATGCGGCGGCAGGTTTTCCGGCGGCGGCTCGCCGAGGGCGAAGAGTTTTTCGCGCATCCACCAGCGCGCCATGCGAAAGGCCCGGTCCTGCAGGTTGTGTATGCCCAGCCAGTCGGAAAAGATGTAGTAACCATCCCAGCGCATGAACGGGCTGGCGTTGATGGTCAGCGTCATCACCCAGGATACGGTGGCGATAAAAAACAGCGCGCTGCGCAGCGGCCCGTCGTCGACAAAACTCCACATCAACGTGGCGATAACGGCGACGATCAGTTCCGCCGCCATGCCGGCTACGCCGATGGTCATGCGCTGTTTTTTGTCTTTCAGCTTCCATGATTCCGACGTATCCGTGTACAAAAACGGCGTCATCACCATGAATGCCACGCCCATGACCGGCACTTTCAGGCCATAACGCTTGCAGGTATAGGCATGACCC
>JALXFQ010000098.1 GCA_027067235.1 Gammaproteobacteria bacterium | reverse complement strand
CAACATCGACCCGGTGATCAAGCTGATCCGCGAAGCGCCGGACCCGGCCACCGCCAAACAGGGTTTGATGCAGACAGCCTGGCAACCCGGCATAGTCGCTGACATGCTGCAACGGGCCGGCTCGGACATGTCGCGGCCGGAAGGGCTGGTCAGGGAATTCGGCCTGCTGGACGATGGCTACCACCTGACCGACGTCCAGGCCCAGGCCATACTCGACCTGCGTCTGCATCGCCTGACCGGTCTCGAACAGGAAAAAATCCAGAATGATTACGCCGAGGTGCTGGACGAAATCGTCGAGTTGCTGAAAATACTCAGTGACTTTGACCGCCTCATGGAAGTCATACGCGAGGAACTGGAAGCCATCCGCGATCAATACGGCGACGAGCGCCGTACCGAAATTCTGCAAAACCGCCTCGATCTGACCGACGAAGACCTGATCGCCCAGGAAGACATGGTGGTAACCCTGTCGCATCTGGGCTATGTCAAGGCGCAGCCGCTGGCGGACTACCGCGCCCAGAAACGCGGCGGACGGGGACGCACGGCTTCCAAAACCAAGGAAGAAGATTTTATCGACAAGCTGTTCGTGGCCAACAGCCACGATACCCTGTTGTGCTTCAGTTCCCGCGGCAAGGTTTACTGGATCAAGGTTTATCAGTTGCCGGCAGGCGGTCACGCCGCGCGCGGTCGGCCCATCGTCAATGTGCTGCCGCTGGAGCCGGACGAACATGTACAGGCTGTGCTGCCGGTCAGGGAATACGAGGAAGGCGCCTACATTTTCATGGTGGCCACCGACGGCACGGTGAAAAAGACCGTGCTGTCCGAATTTTCCCGCCCGCGCCCCAGCGGCAAGATCGCCATCAATCTGCCGCAAGACCGCGAGTTGATCGGCGTCGGACTGACCGATGGCGACAAGGACATCATGCTGTTTAGCGATGCCGGCCGCGTCGTGCGTTTTTCCGAAGCTGCGGTGCGCCCCATGGGCCGTACTGCCGCCGGTGTGCGCGGCATCCGGCTGGGCGAGGGCGAAAACGTCATTTCCCTGGCAATCGCCGATGAAAAGGATAATGACGTCATTGCCGTGCTCACCGCCACCGAGAACGGCTACGGCAAGCGCACCCGGTTGCGCGAATACCCGTGCAAGGGCCGCGGCGGTAAGGGCGTCATTTCCATCCAGGTAAGTGAGCGCAATGGTCCCGTGGTCAGCGCCATGCTGGTGGACGAACACGACGAAGTCATGCTGATCACCTCCGGCGGCGTTTTGATCCGCACGGCGGTTAAAGACATTTCTCTGGTGGGCCGCAACACCCAGGGCGTGCGCCTGATCAACCTCACCAAGAACGAAAAACTGGTGGGCATGGACCGGGTCGAGGAAACCGACAATGACGATGAAGACGACGCTTCATCTGATTACACTTCTACCGAAACTTCTCAGGAATAAAACATTGAACAACCGGGTTTACAATTTCAGCGCCGGACCGGCCACGCTGCCGCTGGCAGTACTGGAACAAGTCAGAGACGAACTGACCAACTGGCGGGGTTCGGGCATGTCGGTGATGGAGATGTCCCACCGCGGCAAGGAATTCATGTCCATTTACGAGCATACTGAGGCCACGTTGCGCCGGGTGATGAATATACCGGACAATTACCGGACCCTGTTTTTGCAGGGCGGCGCCTCCACCCAGTTCGCCATGGTTCCCATGAATCTGCTGCGCGGCAACAACGCCATCGATGTTATCCATACCGGCGTGTGGAGCAAAAAGGCCATTGCCGAAGCCAAACGCTATTGCAAGGTCAACGTCGCCGCCAGTTCGGAACAACAAAATTTCAGTCGCATCCCGACCCGGGACGAGCTGAATCTGAACCCGGATGCAGCCTATGTGCACATGACCGGCAACAATACGATATTCGGCACGGAATACGATTACACGCCCGATACCGGCGCGGTGCCGCTGGTCAATGATGCCTCCAGTTATATACTGTCCAGGCCCGTGAATGTATCGGATTTTGGCGTCATCTACGCCGGCGCACAAAAAAATATCGGCATAGCAGGTCTGACGCTGGTAATAGTACGCGATGACCTCATCGGCCACGCTCCGGAATCCACGCCGGTCATGCTCAATTACAAAACCCATGCCGATGCCGGCTCCATGTACAACACGCCGCCGACTTTTGCCATCTATGTGGCAGGACTGGTGTTTGACTGGATCGAGCGACAGGGCGGTGTGACCGCCGTCGAACAGGTCAACGAGCGCAAGGCGGGAAAACTGTACGATTTCCTTGACGCCAGCGACTTTTATCAGTGCCCCACCGAGCCGCGCAGCCGCTCGCGCATGAACGTGCCCTTTACCCTGGCTGATTCCGCGCAGGACCAGGCCTTCCTGTCCGGCGCTGCCGACGCCGGACTGGTGGCGCTGAAAGGCCATCGGCTGGTTGGCGGCATGCGCGCCAGTATCTACAACGCCATGCCGGAAGAGGGCGTCGATGCCCTGATCGACTACATGAGCGACTTCGAGAAGAGGCGGGGCTGACATGCGCAAGATAAAGACCTACAACAACATTTCTCCGGTCGGTCTGTCCCGGCTGCCCGCGGATTTTTATGAAGT
>JALXFQ010000097.1 GCA_027067235.1 Gammaproteobacteria bacterium | reverse complement strand
AAAAGCTTCATCGACGGCGACATGCCGAAAATTGATTCCGTGGTCGAAGTATGGGCTGGCGCCGACTGGTTCGAGCGCGAGGCTTTCGATCTGTTCGGCATTATATTCGACGGCCACCCGGATTTGCGCCGTATTCTCACCGACTACGGTTTTATCGGCCACCCGTTCCGCAAGGATTTCCCTGTTTCGGGCCATGTGGAGATGCGCTATGACCCCGAGCAAAAGCGCGTGATTTACCAGCCGGTAAGCATTGAGCCGCGCATACTGGTGCCGCGCGTTATACGGGAGGATGGCTTCGGTGGCTGAGATACGCAATTACACCATGAACTTCGGGCCGCAGCATCCGGCCGCGCATGGCGTGTTACGCCTGGTGCTGGAACTGGACGGCGAGATCATCGAGCGCGCCGACCCCCATATCGGCCTGCTGCACCGCGGCACCGAAAAACTGGCGGAAACCAAGCCCTATAACCAGAGCATCGGCTACATGGACCGGCTCGATTATGTCTCCATGATGTGCAGCGAACACGCCTATGTGCGCGCGGTGGAGAAACTGCTGGGTATCGAAGCGCCGGAGCGGGCACAGTATATCCGCACCATGTTCGACGAGATTACCCGCATACTCAATCACCTGCTGTGGATCGGGGCGCACGCGCTGGACGTGGGCGCCATGACCATGTTCCTGTATGCCTTCCGCGAGCGTGAGGACCTGATGGACGCCTACGAGGCGGTATCCGGCGCGCGCCTGCACGCCACCTATTACCGCGTTGGCGGAGTCATGCTGGATCTGCCGGACAGCATGCCGAAGTACAAACCGTCGAAGTGGCACAGCGAGAAGGACGTCAGGCGTATGAACCAGAACCGCGAAGGCGATCTGCTCGATTTTCTGGAAGATTTCACCAACCGTTTTCCCGGTCATGTGGACGATTACGAAACCCTGCTCACCGACAACCGCATCTGGAAACAGCGGCTGGTGGATATCGGCGTGGTTTCTCCGGAGCGGGCCATCGAACTGGGCTTCACCGGCCCCATGCTGCGCGGCTCCGGCGTCGAGTGGGATTTGCGTCGCAAGCAGCCTTACGCGGCTTATGACAAGATGGACTTCCAGATTCCCGTGGGCGTCAATGGCGACAGTTACGACCGCTATCTGGTGCGCATGGCCGAAATGCGCCAGTCCAACGAAATCATCAGGCAATGCATCGACTGGCTGCGCGTGAACAAGGGGCCGGTAAAAGTGGACAACCACAAAGTCACCGCGCCCAGCCGCAGCGACATGAAAGAAAACATGGAATCAATGATTCATCATTTCAAGCTGTTTACCGAAGGCTATTGTACGCCGCGGGGCGAGGTCTATTCCGCGGTGGAAGCGCCCAAGGGCGAATTCGGCGTCTACATGATTTCCGACGGCGCCAACAAGCCCTACCGCGTGAAGCTGCGCGCGCCGGGTTTTGCCCATCTGGCGGCGCTGGACGAAATGTCCCGGGGCCACATGCTGGCCGACGTGGTGGCCATCATCGGTACCCAGGACATTGTATTCGGGGAGATTGACCGATGAACCAGGTTCTGAGTCAGTCCGTACGCGACGCCATTACCCGCGAATTGCAGAAATATCCTGCTGAGCAACAACAGTCCGCAGTCATGGCGGCATTGCGTTTCGTGCAGGAAGAGAACAACTGGATCTCGCGCGAAGCTATGGACGCCATCGCCGAAGTACTCGGACTGCAGCCCATTCAGGTGTACGAAGTCGCGACTTTCTATTCCATGTACCGGCTGCAGCCGGGCGGCAAGCACCAGATCAATGTCTGCACCAATGTGTCGTGCATGCTGTGCGGATCCAGCGAGGTAATCAGCCACCTGCAGGATCGGCTCGGTATCGAAACGGGCCAGACCACTGCCGACGGCCGATTCTCCCTTAACGAAGTGGAGTGCCTGGGCGCCTGCGGTGGCGCGCCCATGCTGCAACTGGACCGGGATTATCACGAAAACCTGACGCCCGAGACTCTCGACGCGTTGCTGGAAGGACTGGATTGAGCAAGCGCATGTCATTACACGTCTGTCTGCCACAAGCCGGTATCGAAGCGCCCTGGACGCTGGACTCCTATCGCCAGCGCGGCGGCTACCAGGCGCTGGAAAAAGTGCTGCGGGACGGCATGTCGCCGGAACAGATTATCGAGGAAATGAAAACTTCGGGCCTGCGCGGGCGCGGCGGAGCAGGCTTTCCCACAGGCCTGAAATGGAGCTTTATGCCGCGCAGCGCGCCGGTGGACAAGTATATCGTCTGCAATTCGGATGAAGGTGAGCCCGGCACCTTCAAGGACCGCGACATACTGCGCTACAACCCCCATGCCCTGGTCGAGGGCATGATCATCGCCGGCTACGCCATTGGCGCCAATACCGGCTACAACTACATACGCGGTGAATTCATCGAGCCCATCGAGCGCTTTGAATCGGCTCTGGCCGAAGCCCGCGAGGCCGGCTTCCTCGGCGCCAGTATTCTTGATTCAGGCTTCGATTTCCAGTTGCATGTGCATCGCGGCGCCGGCGCCTATATCTGTGGCGAGGAAACTGCCTTGCTCGAATCCATCGAGGGCAAGAAAGGCCAGCCGCG
>JALXFQ010000096.1 GCA_027067235.1 Gammaproteobacteria bacterium | reverse complement strand
ATCCACGCACAGCGTGCATTTCTTCATGACTTTCTGCTTTTCGTCCAGCTCGCGCGCGCCGTAGGGGCAGGCCCAGGAGCAGTATTTGCAACCGATGCATTTGTCATAATCCACCAGCACGATGCCATCTTCCTCGCGCTTGTAGCTGGCGCCAGTCGGGCAGACCGGTACGCAGGGAGGGTCTTCGCAATGCAGGCAGCTTTTTGGAAAATGCACGGTTTCCGTCAATGGAAACTCGCCTACCTCGTAGGTTTGCACCCGGTTGAAGAAGCAGCCGCTGGGGTCGGCTTCATACGGGTTCTGGTCGGTGAGCGGGCCTGCCCAGCCGGAGGTGTTCCATTCCTTGCAACTGGTGACGCAGGCGTGGCAGCCCACACAGACGTTCAAATCAATAACCAGAGCGAGCTGCGTCATGATGCTTTCCTCTTTTTGCCGCCCGTTTTTTTACCGGCCAGCCCGTTGAAATAGGCCTGCCAGCGGGTTTTTCGGCGTTCAGCGCCCGGTACGGTTTTCATGACCGGGAATTGCGGTGATGTCTGTTTTTTCTCCGATTGGTCTGCCGGGTACACTTTCACGCGCACGTCGAACCATGCGGCCTGGCCAGTGACAGGGTCCGAGTTGGAAATGTGCTCGCCGGCATCATGCTCGGGAAGCTCTTCTGAAATTACATGGTTGAGCAGAAAGCCTTTTTGCGACTCATTGGCTTTCGGGCCCAGCCCCCATGCGCCAGCGGCCTTGCCGATGGCGTTCCAGGTCCAGACGGTGCCCGGCTCCACTGCCTCGGAGAACCGGCACATGCAGCGCAGCTTGCCGTGGGGCGATTCCAGCCACACCCAGTCGCCGTCGTTGAAGCTATTGGCCTCGCCCAGTTTGGGGCTGACGAACAGGTAGTTATGCGTATGAATCTGCCGCAGCCAGGCATTTTGCGAGTCCCACGAGTGGTACATGGCCATGGGTCGCTGGGTCAGCGCATTGAGCGGGTAGGTCTGGGTATCCACCAGTTGTGATTCCAGTGGCTCGTAATAGAACGGCAGCGGGTCGAAATAGGTCTCCACGCGCTTGCGCAGGCGTTCCGGCGGCTGTTTGCCCATGGATTTGCCTTGCGCCGCCAGCCTGAATTTCTGCAGCACTTCGGAATAAATGTGGATGTTGATCGGCTCCACGTAACGCGTCAGGCGGTGCTCCTGCGCCCAGGACAGATAGCCCAGGTTCCAGTTGCGCATGTACTGGTAGGAGCGCGGCAGTTCGTAGTGATAGTAGGAGCCATTTTTCTCGTACATTTCCCACTGGCGGGGATTCGGTTCGCCTTTCATGAATTTCTCGCCGCCCCTGCCGCGCCAACCCGACAGAAAGCCGATGCCGGAGCCGGGCTCTGTCTCGAAGTTGACGATGAAATCCGGGTAGTCGCGGTATTTGCGGTTGCCTTCTTCGTCCAGAAAGGCAGGCAGGCCCAGACGTGTTCCCATCTCGATGATGACATCCTGAAACGGTTTGCACTCGCCCTTGCGCGGCATAACGGGGACGCGCACCGAATCCACCGGGCCGTCGAATTCGGATATTGGCCGGTCGAGCATGGACATGACATCGTGGCGCTCCAGATAGGTGGTGTCCGGCAAGACCAGATCGGCAAAGGCCACGGTTTCTGATTCGAAAGCATCGGCGACAATAAGAAACGGGATTTTGTATTCGCCGTCTTCGTCCCTGTCCGCCAGCATTTTCCTGACTTCAGCCGTGTTCATACTGGAGTTCCACGCCATGTTGGCCATGAACAGCAGCAGGGTGTCGATTTTGTAAGGGTCACCGCGCCAGGCATTGGTGATGGCGTTGTGCATCAGACCATGGACCGACAGCGGGTACTCCCAGGAAAACGCCTTGTCGATGCGCACGGCTTCGCCATCGTCGTCCACAAACAGATCATCAGGGTCGGCGGGCCAGCCCAGCGGCATGCCCGCCAAAGGCGTTTCCGGCTGTACGGCGTCGGGCGATGACGGCGGCTTGGCGCAGGGTGGAATGGGGCGCGGGAAGGGCGCCTTGTGGCGGAAACCGCCGGGCCGGTCGATGGTGCCCAGTATGGTCATCAATATCGACAGGGCGCGGATGGTGTGGAAACCGTTGGAGTGCGCCGCCAGACCGCGCATGGCGTGAAAGGCCACCGGGTTGCCGGTGACCGTGTCATGCTGCTTGCCCCAGACATCGGTCCAGGGAATGGGCAGTTCGATTTTCTGGTCGCGGGCGACAACGCCCATTTCATGCGCCAGACGGCGTATGGTTTCAGCGGGAATGCCGGTAATGCCTTCGGCCCATTCCGGCGTGTAATCTTCCACGCGTTCTTTCAGCAACTGGAATGAGGGCTTGACCGGCGTGCCATCGTCCAGTTTGAATTCACCGATGAGGCGGGGGTCTGCCCCTGCAGCGCGGGTGCGAACCGGCATATCGTCGTGGCGATCCCACCACAGCTTGTTTTGCGGGTCGAAACAGCCTTCTTCCACCGGCACTTCAGCGCGTACGAACATGCCGTATTCGGAGCTGTTCTCGTCCAGATTGACCAGTTCGGCGGCGTTGCTGTAATCCACCAGAAACTCACGGTCATACAGCCCCGTCTTGATGA
>JALXFQ010000095.1 GCA_027067235.1 Gammaproteobacteria bacterium | reverse complement strand
TTCGGCAGGGTCATACAGGCGGCCAGAATAAGCACTATACTGACGGTGGCCGAGAATAGCACTGTTTTCATCCATTGCTTGAGCTTCATTCTCAGATCCTCCTGGTTCCTGTTGGAGAGGAGTTAACAGTCTATCATAATAAAATACTTTAATAAAGGATTATAACTCTATGATTTTGTATGAATTATGACGGTTTTCTTGAAAACCGCTGCTTTGTGATATGCTTCGCCGTCGATATTTCCCGCACCTGCGGCGTCTGGCCGGCAGGGCAGAACCATTCCAGGAGTTTTACTGATGCCTTACCAGCATATCAACGTGCCCGCCGACGGCGCGAAAATCACCGTCAACGATGATTACAGTCTGAATGTACCGAAAAATCCCATCGTGCCGTTCATCGAGGGCGACGGCATCGGCGTGGACATCACCCCGGTCATGCGCAAGGTGATCGACGCGGCAGTGGAGAAGGCCTACGGCGGCGACAGGAAAATCGCCTGGATGGAAATCTACGCCGGGGAAAAGTCCAACAGGGTTTACGGCGAGAACACCTGGATGCCGGACGAAACCATGGACGCCATCAAGGACTATGTAGTGTCCATCAAGGGCCCGCTGACCACGCCCGTGGGCGGCGGTATTCGTTCGTTGAATGTCATGCTGCGGCAGGAGCTGGATCTGTATGTCTGCCTGCGCCCGGTGCGTTACTACGACGGCACCCCCAGCCCGGTGAAAGCGCCGGAAAAAACCAATATGGTGATATTCCGCGAGAACTCCGAAGACATCTACGCCGGTATCGAGTGGCAGGCGGGCAGCGATGAAGTGAAGAAAGTCATCGATTTCCTGCAAAACGGCATGGGCGTCACCAAGATTCGCTTCCCCGAAACCTCCGGCGTCGGCATCAAGCCGGTTTCCGAGCAGGGCACGAAACGTCTGGTGCGCCGCGCCATTCAGTACATCATCGACAACGACCGCGATTCCCTGACCCTGGTGCACAAGGGCAATATCATGAAGTTTACCGAAGGCGCGTTCAAGGAATGGGGCTACGAGCTGGCGAAAGAAGAATTCGGCGCCAGGGAAATTGACGGTGGTCCGTGGTGCTCGTTCAAAAATCCCAATACCGGCAGGGAAATCATCGTCAAGGACGTTATTGCCGATGCCTTTTTGCAGCAGATCCTGCTGCGCCCGGCAGAGTACGATGTCATCGCGACGCTCAACCTGAACGGTGATTATGTTTCCGATGCGCTGGCGGCGCAGGTGGGCGGCATCGGCATTGCGCCTGGCGCCAATCTGTCCGATACCGTGGCCCTGTTCGAAGCCACCCACGGCACCGCGCCCAAATACGCCGGTCAGGACAAGGTCAACCCCGGCTCTTTGATACTCTCCGCCGAAATGATGCTGCGCCACATGGGCTGGCTGGAAGCGGCTGATCGGGTAGTTCAGGGCATGTCGGGCGCGATCAAGGCCAAGACCGTCACCTATGACTTCGAGCGCCTGATGGACGGCGCGACCCTGCTGAGCTGTTCCGGGTTCGGCGACGCCATGATCTCGCATATGGACTGATTACGCCTTGAAAATCGATCATCTCGATCATCTGGTGCTGACGGTCGCTGATATCGACGCCACCTGCCGGTTTTACGGCAAAGTGCTGGGAATGGAAGTGGTCGAGTTTGGCGAGGGAAGAACGGCGCTGCGGTTTGGCGGCCAGAAAATCAACCTGCACCAGGCCGGGCGCGAGTTTGAACCCAAAGCCCGGCATCCGGCGCCCGGTTCGGCGGATCTCTGCTTTATCGTGACCACGCCGCTGCAGCAGGTCATCGCGCATCTGGAGCAGTGCGCCGTGGCCATCGAGCAGGGGCCGGTGCAACGTACCGGCGCCAGCGGGCCGCTGCTGTCCGTGTATCTGCGCGACCCGGACGGCAATCTGATCGAACTGGCGAATGCCCTGAGCCGTTAACCCGGATATTTCATAAAAGCGCACGACTATCCTGGTATTATAATGTGGAAACAATGGGTTGCGGTATATTAGGCGTTTTGTGCGAAAACACAATTGTCCTGTTCGGGTTAACCGCCTTTGCCGAGGTAGTTGTTCAATATCCTTTTCCAGGCTTCTTTTTTGATGATATCCAGCATGACCCGGTTGACCGGTTCTCGAAGGGCGCTACCTTCCGGAAAGATAATGCCGTATTGCTGCGGGTCGAATACATCGTCGATGACGCCCAGACGGTTGTCGAAACTGTTTTTGGTCAGATACTTCAGCAACGGCCGGTCATACACCATGGCGTCGGCCTCGCCCCTGTCAACGGCAGCCAGCGCTTCCTTCACCGAGGGATAATAGTCCGCCTTGAGGTGGTGTTTGCGTAAATAGGCATCACTGCTCGAGTTTCTGATGCTGACCAGTCGGCCCTTGTGCAGGTCCGCGGCAGAAGCAATCAGCGGTTTGCTTTGCGCAACCGTCAGGGCCGAAGCAACGCTGCCGATGATGGCTGAAACAATCATCAGCGAAGTGAACATCCACAACAGGGCTATCAGCCGGCCGCCCAATGTGCGCGGCGTCATGTCGCCGTAGCCGACGGTTGTCATGGTCACCGCTGCCCACCAGATGCCGGAGGCAATGCCCCTGACCGGATTGGGGT
>JALXFQ010000094.1 GCA_027067235.1 Gammaproteobacteria bacterium | reverse complement strand
GGCCAAACGGGCCTTCTACCCGCAGCATGGCTTTTTCCTGCGCCTCATTGAACAGGAAGTCGGTAAAGTCGCCATCCGGTACGTGGCGGATATGCAGTTCCAGCAGCTCGTCGCGGTGTGGTGCGTTGGCGAGCGAGAATGCCCGGCGACGACCATCCTGTAGTAGAAATTCAATGTACTGGCCGGCCAGAAAGCGCATGCGCTGGGTCTCGGGCAGCTTTAGGTAGAGTCGTAGAACGTCATGATTGAGCGCCTCTTTTTTGGCGATGCGACAGGGCAGGTTTTTGATCTCGGGTTGGTCGTCATCGATTAGCTCGTGTACTTCGATGCGCAGGTTTGTCTCCGGCACTGCCGAACATAGTAGCGCCATGCCGACGGCCTGCTCGGTGGCGTTCAGGCCGGATGGCTCGCCGTCCGGGTAGCTGACTGCGCCTTCGATGATCTGCGCCTTGCAGGCACCGCAGGCACCACCACGGCAACTGTAAGGCAGTTGCAGGCCATGACGCAGCGCGGCGGTGAGCACGCGCTCGCCATCGGCAACCTCGACCTGATGGCCGCTGGGTTCAAAGCTGACTGTGTAATTCATGGCTATATACCACCAGGCTCCGCGAAGCAAACCATCAATTGTCTGCAATATCGGCCGGAATATAAACCCCGTGTCCAGTGAGCGATTGTGGGTTCACGGCATTTGCGCTCAATGGGAGCGAGATTGGAGGGCGGTGGTGAGTGACAGTGTGCCGCGCCGAATGGATCACGTTAATACAAGCAGCCGAATGGCGCGCGTCAAAACAAGCAAAAGCGTAAAGCAAGAAAGCGCCTTTTGGGTCGGTCTCTTTCCGGTGGCTGAATAGTGACTTTGGCACGATGCATGGGGAGGCCGGGCTATCGGCGCTGGCACAGTGCAAGGTTGTCTGGTTGGCCCTGTGGATGATGTGGGTGGTCGCGGGGTCAGGCGCGGGTGTCGGCCTGTAGTTTCCAGCGCTTGATGGCTTCGAGCAGGGCTTGTTCACTGGCGCCGTTGGCGATGATGATGTCGTTTTGGAAGCCGAGTTTTCTGGCCAGTTCTCCGGCGCGTTCGCTGACTACTATGATGGGCAAGGCAAGCAGTTTGGTACAGCCGATCTCGCCCGCCATGTTGCAGAGGTTCTTGAGTGCTTCGTTGCTGGTGGCGATGCAAATGTCGATGCCGGGGTCTGCGCATAAATGCTCGAATCGGTCATCGGCAACGTCTGGCAGGCTGCGGGCATAGACCTCGGCGTAGGCAACGTCGGCACCACGTTGTTGCAGGGTGTCTCCCAATAAGGTGCGGCCCCCCTCGCCGCGGACAATGATGATGTGTTTTCCGGCTACATCCTGAAGGTCTGCTATCTTCAGCAGGCTTTCGCTGTTGTGGCCGTTTTCTGGCAGCAGGTCTACGGGCAGGCCGGCATCTTCCATGGCCTCTGCAGTGGCTTGGCCAATGGCGATTAATGTCGGGCGGGCAGGGCGACCCTGGGGGGGCAGAAAGTCGAGCACGTAGTCCACTGCGTTGGGGCTGACGAAGATCAGAAAATCAACCCCTTCCGCTTCGCCGAGTCGGGCCAGGACGGCGGCGGCGGCATGCGGTTGGTTGGCGGCGCCAATGGATAGCACAGGAAACAGCACGGCGATGCCTTGCGCTGCGCGAATGGCAGCGGCGAGTTTCTCCGCCTGATGCTCGGGACGGGTAACCAGTACGCGGGTTCCTGCAAGATTCATCGTTGACACCGGGGGCAGAAGAAGGTCCCGCGCTGACTGCTGGTCAGACGCTGGACGGGAGTATTGCAGTTGGGGCAGGGTTCGCCGCTGCGACCATAAACGGCCAGTTGCTGAGAAAAATACCCCGGTTTGCCGTCGCTGTCCACGAAATCACGTAATGTGGTGCCTCCTTGCTGAATTGCGGTCTGCAAGACGGTTTTTATAGTGCTTGCAAGCTGGTCGAGGCGTTTTCTTGAAATCCGGCCAGCCGCTCGCGTGGGGCGAATGCCACTGTGAAACAAGGCTTCGTTGGCGTAGATGTTGCCGATGCCGACGACGTGGTGATTGTTCATGATGAAGGTCTTTATTGCGACTCGCCGACCCTGTGCGAGGCGATGTAGATGCGCTCCGTTGAATGCGTCACTGAGCGGCTCCGGCCCCAGCGTTTGGAGTAGCGGATGGTTGTCGGGGTTCCCTTGCGTCCATAGCGCGGCGCCGAAGCGGCGTGGATCCTGCAGCCGCAGGCAGTTGCCATCGGCCAGTATCAGGTCGAGGTGGTCGTGTTTGCCGGGCGGGGTGTCGGCGCGGATGATGCGCAGGTTGCCGGACATGCCCAGGTGCAGGATCAGGGTGTGGTCGTTCGTTTTCAGCAGCAGGTATTTGGCTCGTCTTTGGACCTGCTTGATGCACTGGCCAGGGAGTTGCTCTGCCAGTAGCGGGCTGATTGGCCAGCGTAGCCGTGGATTGCGGACGATGACCCGGTCTACGCGCTGACCGAGCAGGCGCGGGCGGATCCCGCAGCAGGCGGTCGGCCTGTGTCTGGCTGAGTTGGTAGCGCAGGCCGGTGTCGCGCCGGGCGAGGATGAGTTCCGGGTCTAGTTGTTGTATCTCGAAGCTTAGCGGCTGGCCGGATTGCAGGGTG
>JALXFQ010000093.1 GCA_027067235.1 Gammaproteobacteria bacterium | reverse complement strand
TGCTGGATCAATGGCGCGACAACTGGCAGGAGCTGGGCAAGAGCGACGTTGCTGTTTCCAATATCGATAATGCGATCAATGACCTGCGCGAGGAAACCTTGAAGGCGGTCAAAGACCTGGAATAGGGGCGGTTTTAACCGCCTGACGCGGCATCCGGTTACCCCGCCAGGCGGATAAATCTGCCTCTACAGATTTGTAGGTTGGGCAAAGGAGGTACGACGTGCCCAGCGCAGGCGGTTGTTGGGCACGCTACGCTTTGCCCAACCTACAAAACTGCGCGTGATCAAAATGCTGGAATAGGAGCGCCGTCCGCGAATGTCATCCCGGGGCCGGCCCGGGCGGACAAACCCGCCGCTACAGGTTCTTGATCGCCTTGACGCGCGCGCGGTCAATTTTCTGCCGCAGTTTTTCTCCCTCAAATCCGGCTTCCACCAGTGGCCGGGCCTGGACTTGCCGCGCCGCTTTCAGCGCATGACGAAACATGTCGGCCTGCGGGTAGGGCGCATCGTGTAAACCGCTGCGTCCCTGGGCATCGGCCTGACAGGCGAGGACAAAATGCTCAAGGTTTTGCGGCTGGCGCAAGGCGTCCAGCGCATACAGCGTTTTCAGCAGGGTGGCCGGTTTCAGTTCTTGCGCCCGGTGGCAATGGCTATGGTAAGCGCAGACACCGAGCGCCAGTTTGCGCCAGTCGTTGGGCACGCGCAGGCGCTGGCAGACGGCCTCCACCAGCGGCCTACCCTTGCTTTCATGGCCATAGTGATGCGGCAGGATATGTTTTGGCGTCAGCGCCTTGCCCAGGTCGTGGGTCAGGGCGGCGAATACCACTCGCGGTTGCTCGCTCAGTTGCCGCGCCCGATCCACCACCAGCAACGTATGTACGCCGGTGTCGATTTCCGGATGATATTTTGCCGGTTGCGGCACGCCGAACAGGGCGTCCAGTTCCGGCAGTATGACGCGCAGCGCGCCACATTCACGTAAATCCTCAAAGAATACCGATGGCCGCGGCTCGCTCAGGGCGCGGGACAGTTCCTGCCACAGGCGCTCCGGGGCCACGGCCTTCAGTTCGCCGGACAGTTCGCTCATGACCCGCAGCGACTCATGGGCAATACCAAAACCCAGATGGCTGTAACGCGCGTGCAGCCGCGCCGTGCGCAGTATGCGCACCGGATCGTCGGCAAACGCGCTGGATACATGCCGCAACTGCCGCCGCCGGATGTCTTGCTCGCCGCCGAACGGGTCGATCAGTTGCTGGTCGGCGTCCATGGCCATGGCGTTGATGGTCAGATCGCGCGCCGACAGGTCGGCGTACAGGGCCGGGTCCGGAAAACCGGGCGGTGCACTGGCGTCCGGCGCACGCCGGGGCAGGGCGTATTCCTCATGACTGAGCGGGTGCAGAAACACCGGGAAATGTTTGCCGACCTTCCGGAAGCCGGCGGCGGTCAGATCGGTCTCGCCCGCGCCTGTCACCAGCCAGTCGCGGTCCCTGACGGGCAGGCCGAGCAGCTTGTCGCGCACCGCGCCGCCCACCAGATAGACCCGGCCCGGGCATGTTTTCAGCATGTCGTCCATGATCCGAGTCTATCATTGCCCCGGCTGGCGCGGCGTGGCAATGTGGCGCCATGAACAGGTTTTTGACATACGCCGCCTTGTTGCCGCTTTTGCTGGCGTTACACGGCTGCCAGAACGCTGCCTATTATTTGCAATCTATTAACGGCCAATGGGAGATTAGCGAGAAACGCCGGCCGGTGGAAAAGCTCATCAGCGATCCCGATACACCGCAGAAACTGCGGCAGCGCCTGCAACTGGCACAGCGCATACGCGCCTTTGCTGTTACCGATCTGGGCCTGCCCGATAACGGCAGTTACCGCGACTATGCCGATCTTGGACGCTCGCACGTGGTATGGAATGTGTTTGCCGCGCCGCCATTGTCGCTGACGCCGCAGCGCTGGTGTTTTCCGGTGGCGGGCTGTGTTTCCTATCGCGGCTATTTTCACCAGGCCGATGCCCTGGCGTTTGCCCGGTGGTTGCGGGGCAGGGGCAATGACGTGGTGGTGCGGGGCACCACCGCGTATTCCACGCTGGGCTGGTTCGATGACCCGCTGCTGAACACGTTTGTCTATCGCGGCGACGCCGACCTTGCCGGACACCTGTTTCACGAGCTGGCGCATCAGCTTGTGTATGTGAAGAACGACACGGCATTCAATGAATCCTTCGCCATGGCGGTAGAGGAAGAGGGTGTGAAACGCTGGTTGCAGCAGTCCGCAGACCAGGAGGCGTACAGCCAATGGCGGCTGGGGCAGCAGCGCACCCGGCAGTTCATGGCTTTGCTGCTGCGCACCCGCACCCGCCTGCAGAACATCTACGCCAGCGGCCGCGAGGATGCCGAAAAACGCCTGCTCAAAGCCAGCCAGCTTGCGCGGCTGAAACAGGAATACGCGGAACTCACCCTGCAATGGGGCGGTTACCACGGTTTCGACGGCTGGTTTGACGGCGAACTAAACAATGCGTTTTTTGTCCCAGTGAATGAGTATTATGGCTGGTTGCCGGCTTTCCGGGCGTTGCTGAATCAGTCCGCCAGCATACGCGATTTTTATCGCGCGGTGCGCGAGCTGGCGGCGCTGGACAGGATCGACAGAGACAGGC
>JALXFQ010000092.1 GCA_027067235.1 Gammaproteobacteria bacterium | reverse complement strand
CCACCCATTCCTGCGGTACAAAGCCGTGAAACAATGCCCCCAGCGCGACACCAGCAACCACCCATTTCCAGATGCGGCCGACGATTTCCTTCACTTCGCCCACGGCATAGCGGTGGCGCGCAGCCAGATCGTCCTTCTGTTCCATGCGCTGCATGTCGCCCATCTGGATTTTCCAGACGTATTCTTCCACCCAGCGCTCGGGCTTGAACCATTCCATGACCACGCCGCCCACATACGCCACCAGCAGGCCCGCGGCCACATACAGCGCGGCCAGTTTCCAGCCGAGGATGCCAATGAGAATGACCACCGCCACTTCGTTGATCATGGGGCTGGCGATGAGAAAGGAAAAAGTCACGCCCAGCGGAATGCCGGCTTCGACGAAGCCGATAAACAACGGCACCGAAGAGCAGGAACAAAACGGTGTGATGGCCCCCAGCAGGATCGCCAGCGTGCGCGCCAGCCATTTGGGTTTGCCGCGCACATAATCGCGCACCTTTTCTGGTGACAGCAGAGCGCGCAGCAGGCCCATGAGATAAATGATGAGCACCAGCATGAAAAAGATCTTGCTGATGTCCATGATGAAAAACTGCAACGCCGCGCCAGGGTGGCTGTCCGGCGACAGGCCCAGCCACTGGTAAACGATGAGATTGGCAAATTGTTCGAACATGCGGGTCCCCGAATCAGGCGCGCATCTTACCCGCCGCAGCGGGCGTAAGCAAATACGCGTTTATCGCCGGCTTGGGCCTGGATTTCATTCCGGGACTGGATACAACGTCTTATAACCACGCCCTGCTTGACCCCGTACCAGAGTACGCCCTGCATAATAACCTGATGACCACCAACTCATGCTGTTGCCAGCCACCACAACTGGCCATCATCGGCTCCGGCTCGGCTGCTTTTGCGGCGGCGCTGAAAGCGGTGGAACGCGGCGCGCGGGTAACGCTGATCGAGGCCGGCGCAGTGATTGGCGGCACCTGCGTCAATGTTGGCTGTGTGCCGTCCAAGATACTGATCCGCTCGGCGCAGCTGGCGCACTGGCAATCCTCGCATCCCTTTCCCGGTATCGCCAGACAGCAACCGGAAGTGAACGCTCATTTACTGGCGGAACAAAGACAGCAGCGGGTCGATGAACTGCGCAAGGCCAAATATGAAGACATACTGGCGAGCCAGCCGGACATCCAGCTGGTGTCCGGTTTTGCCTGTTTCGAAAGCCCGAACAGCTTGCTGGTGGGTTCCCGCGACGGCAGTGAAACCCGGGTTGAAGCGCAGCAGATACTCATCGCCACCGGCGCCAGCGCCGCCATTCCGGATATCCCCGGTCTCAGCGAAACACCATACTGGACCTCCACCGAAGCGCTGGCGGCGCAGGCCATACCCGAACGCCTGACCGTCATCGGCGGCTCCGTGGTGGCGCTGGAGCTGGCGCAGGCCTGGTTGCGCCTGGGCGCAAGAGTCACCGTGCTGGCGCGTAGCGTGCTGTTGTCCGGTTTTGATGCCGATCTGGGGCAAGCCCTGGCCGCATACCTGCGGGAAGAAGGCGCAGACGTCCGTCTGAATACCTTGCCCGACAGCATCAGCCACGAGGGCGACCAGTTCAGGCTGCGTCTGGGAGGCGAATGGCTTGGTAGCGACCGCCTGCTGGTGGCCACCGGCCGCGCGGCCAACACCAGCGCCCTGGGTCTGGACGCGGCCGGCGTGGCAATCGGCACGCGCGGCAGAATCATCGTCGATGAACACCTACGCACCAGCGCGCCATCCATCTACGCCGCTGGCGACTGCAGCAACATGCCGCAATATGTTTACGTGGCAGCCGCCGCCGGAACCCGCGCCGCCATCAACATGACCGGCGGTGAAGCGAGGCTGGACCTCGAAGCCATGCCCGCCGTGGTGTTCACCGACCCCGCCGTGGCCTGCGCCGGCCTCACCGAACAACAGGCGCGTGAGCAGGGCATGGAGGTGGAAACCCGCAGTCTGCCGCTGGAAAACGTTCCCCGCGCCCTGGCCAACTTCGACACCCGCGGCTTCATCAAACTGGTGGCGGAAAAGGAATCGGGGCGGCTGCTGGGCGCGCATATCCTCGCCGCCGAAGCCGGAGAAATCATCCAGACCGCCTCGCTGGCCATAAGACAAAAAATGACCGTGCGCGACCTCGCCGCGCAACTGTTCCCCTACCTGACCATGGTCGAAGGCCTGAAACTCTGCGCCCAGACCTTCGATAAAGACGTCAGCCAGTTGTCCTGCTGCGCGGGCTAGGCGCTTTGACTGCAACGATGGCGGGGATTCGACAGGCTTGCGTCGTTAGAATAAATATGAATACAATTGCATCACAATACAGCAAGCATTCGAGAGGCATACGGTGAAAACCTTGACCATGCGCGTGGATGATGACGTTTATGCCATCATCAAGCAGGCGGCAAAAGGCCAGAAACGCACCATTTCCAATTTTGTCGAATTCGCCACCCTGCAATATCTGACCTCATCCCAGTACGTCGGCGACGAGGAAATGCGGGAAATCATGCAGGATGAAGCGCTGCTGAAAAGCCTGAAACAGGGGCGCGATGATCTCGAAAACGGGGATTTCACGATTGTCTGAATTTGTCATCGCCGAAGCGAAAACCTTCGACAAGGACAAGAAACGCATCCCCGCCGG
>JALXFQ010000091.1 GCA_027067235.1 Gammaproteobacteria bacterium | reverse complement strand
GTCAATCTGAAAATCGCCATCACCGCCAAATTGCTCAATCCCAACATGAAAGTGATCTGCCGGGCGGACCACAAGGAATTCATGGACAACATGAAATCATTCGGCACCAACCATATTATCAACCCGTTCGAGACCTATGCCGACCATCTGGCCATGGCTATACATGCACCCGGTCTGCATTTGCTGGAAGAGTGGCTCACCGGCGTACCCAACAGAACGCTGTCCGAGCCTATCTACCCACCCCACCCGCAAGGCAAGCGCTGGATACTGTGCAGTTACGGGCGCTTCGGCAAAGCCATCAAGAAACGTCTGGATAAAGAGGAAATCGACTGCATCGTCATCGACGCCAACGAGCTGCTGATCAAGGATGTATCGCCTTCCATTCACGGTAGCGGCACCCAGGCGGTGACTCTCAAGGCCGCCGGCATCGACGATGCGGTAGGCATTGTCGCCGGTACCGACAATGACGCCAACAATCTGTCCATCATCATGACAGCGCGTGACCTGAACCCGAACCTGTTTACCATCATGCGCCAGAATCACCGCGCCAACGATACGATTTTCAGGGCCATACACGCTGATCAGGTGATGCAGCCAGGGGACATTATCGCGCACCGGATTCTGGCTTTGCTTACCGCTCCGCTACTGGCGGATTTCCTCAGGCAGATACGCGACAAAGATGCCGAATGGGCCAACGAAGTGGTCAGCCGCATTGCCGGTATCGTGGACGAAACTACGCCCTATGAGTGGGTTGTCAACATCTCGCCGGACAAGGCGGAAGCGGTATGGCCTGCCCTGCGCATGAATCGCGCCATTACCATTGGCGATCTGCTGCGCAACCCGCGCGATCGCGAGCGTCAATTACAGGCTCTGCCACTGATGCTGCGAAGGGAAGACGAATCCATCTTGATGCCCGGGAGTGATTGTCTGCTGGAAGAATTTGATCGCATACTGCTTTGCGGCACCGCGGAAGCGGCCGGCGCCATGGAATGGGTGCTGCACAATCCCAACGCCTTCAACTATGTGATGACCGGCAACGACCTGCCCAGCAGCTGGCTCTGGCGCAAGCTGAAGCAATGGCGCAAAGCCTCTACAAAGTCATGATATAGACGCGTGAATTGCGCTGCCAGTTGTACATGGCCTGTTTCTGCAGCGGCAGCTGGTCGATAGCGGCGGCAACGAATCCGCGTTCCTCGAACCATTGCGCCGCCTGCGTGGTCAGGACGAAAAGCTGTTTCAGACCCATTTCCCGCGCCTCGGCCCTGATCCGCTGCAATAGCCGCTCACCCCGGCCCGCTCCCCGATAGTCGGCATGCACGGCGACACAGGCCAGCTCCGCCACAGCACTGTCCGCATAGGGATACAGGGCGGCGCAGGCGATAATGGCGCCATCCTGCTCGATGAGCGTAAAACGGTCTATTTCCAGCTCCAGCTGCTCGCGCGGACGGCGTACCAGCACACCGCTTTGCTCCAGCGGCTCGATCAGCTCCAGTATGCCGCCTACATCGTCGATATTAGCGGGGCGCAGGATTTCCCAGTCGGATTCCGAGATCATGGTGCCAGCACCATTGCGCGTGTAGAGCTCCTGCAATATGGCGCCATCCCGATGGCGGGAGACCAGATGGCAGCGCGACACGCCACGCCGGCAGGCTTGCGCCGCCGCCTTGATCTGGCGTTCATCATCCTGATGCAGCCCGGTCTCCCCAAGCAGGTTCTCTGCCTGATCCGGCGAGCATTCCCGCAGCAGCTTGCCAGCAGCCAGCAAGCCATCCGTTTCAGTCAGACAGATCAGCTTGTCGGCCCCGATTGCGGCAGCAGTGCTGGCCGCGATTTCATCGGCGCTGACGTTAAAAATTTCACCCGTGGGCGAATAACCCAGCGGCGGCAGAATGACAATGGAAGCCGAGTCCAGATGGTTGCGTATGGCATCGGCGTCCACGCGCCGAACCTCGCCAGTATGCAGAAAATCCACGCCATCGCGTACGCCCACCGGTTTCGCTGTGACATAATTGCCGGACGCTACCCGCAGACACGCCCCTTCCATCGGCGAGTTGGCCACGCCCATGGACAGCAGTGCCTCGATTTCCACCCGCACCGCGCCCACGGCTTCCTTGACGCAATCCATGGCCGCATCATCGGTAACGCGAACGTCTTTGACATAGCGCATTTTTACGCCGCGCTGCTCCAGTCGTTGCTCGATCTGGGGACGCGCGCCGTGCACTAGCACCAGCCGCACACCCAGGCTGTTGAGCAATGCCACATCATGAACGATATGAGCAAACTGATCATCCGCCACCGCCGCGCCACCAAACAGCAGCACAAATGTTTTACCGCGGTGGGCATGAATATACGGCGCCGCCTGACGAAACCAGTCGACAAAGCCGGTGGGAATGATGGCTGATGGGTTGTCAGGCATGGGTTTAGTCAGGGTTCGCAGACACGCGCCAGACGCAGCCGCGCTTTCCACCTCAAAGTCTTGTTTGTGTGCATTGATTGTATGGGGCGGACAGTGTTTTTCCAATATTTCGGTGGCACGGCAGGTTTACCGACCTGCCCGACCCGATGCTTTGCAAGACGTTGGCCCTGAATTCCAGCATGTCCGCTCAATGCGAGGACACGTTGTCCACCAGCGCAATCGCCACGGCGCCAGTATCCGGCGGCGGGCGCAGAGCCGTGTTTCAAACACTTTTACAATCGTGGTCCGGCTCCATCGTCATGTTTTCGCGCACAGTTTCCTGTACTTCGCGCACCCTGTCCAGCGCGGCAACAACAACCTCCACTCCTGCGCCCTTTTTATGTGCGTTTTCGCTGAGGTGGCGGCGCCAGATTCTGGCGCCCGGCTGTCCCTGATACAGTCCGAGAATATGCCGCGTCATGCTCGACAGTTTTACCCCCCGTTCCAGACAGTCCTGCATGTAGGCTATGAATTGCCGGACCACTTGCTCGCGCGTTATGCCGGGCTGCTCTGCGCCATAAAACAGCTGATCCACCTGAGTCATCAACCAGGGATCGTGATAAATCTTGCGCCCCAGCATGACGCCATCCACGTGAGACAGCAACTCACGCGCCTGCGTCAGCGCCGTAATACCGCCGTTGATGATGATTTCCAGTTCGGGAAATGCCTGCTTGATGCGAAACACCCTGTCGTATTGCAGTGGCGGCACATCCCGGTTTTCCTTCGGGCTCAGTCCCTGCAGCCAGGCTTTGCGCGCATGCATGATGAATGTGGTGCAACCTGCCCCGGCAACGGTGGAAACGAACCGCTCAAGCGTCTCGTAGCTGTCATCGTGATCGATGCCAATGCGGCTTTTTACCGTGACCGGCACATCCACTTCGGTTTTCATGGCCGCCACGCACTCGGCCACCAGCCCGGGCTGCGCCATCAGGCAGGCGCCAAACTGCCCGGACAGCACGCGATCACTGGGGCAGCCGACATTGATATTGATCTCGTCATAACCATAATCTGCGCCGATACCGGCGCACCGCGCCATGGCCTCTGGATCGCTGCCTCCCAGTTGCAGGGCCAGCGGATGCTCCGTTTCGGAAAATCCCAGCAGCAAATCCCTGTTGCCGTGAATCACCGCTCCGGTGGTGAGCATTTCCGTATACAGCCAGGCACGGCGGCTCAGCAGGCGCAGAAAAAAGCGCTCGTGCCGGTCTGTCCAGTCCAGCATGGGCGCGACACAGAAACGACGGAGACGGCGCTTCACGCGATCACCGCCACGGCCCGGCACCGGGCCGGCGGCAAACCGGACAGCGCAGCGCGCAAGCCGGCTGCGGTTGCAATTGTTTTCCGCAAACGTATGATCCGGGAGAAATTTATCGCGTTCTTCCGCAACACGATACCAAGACCGGCCGATCTGTAAAAAAGCGCATATGAAACAGGCATGGGAAAACCGCTACCACCAAGGCCAGACCGGATGGGACCGGGGCGATGTCAGTCCGGCATTGAATTTGATGTTGCATCATACCGGATTGAGCCAGGGGAAACTATTGGTCCCCGGATGTGGCCGCGGATATGAAGTGATCGAACTGGCCCGGCGCGGGTTTGATGTGACCGCGCTGGATATCGCGCCCAGCGCCATCGAACACCTGCGCAACGGCCTGGCCAGAGATCGGCTGCGCGCCACCGTGCTGGAAGTGGACATGCTGCATTGGCGAGCGCAGCAGCCGTTCGACGCCGTGTATGAGCAAACCTCTCTTTGCGCCCTCGATCCGGTTTATTGGGAACAATATGAAAACCAGCTATATAGCTGGATAAAACCCGGCGGTTTTCTGCTGGCATTGTGGATGCAGACTTTTTCCCGCGGCGGACCACCCTATCATTGTGATCCCGATAGCCTGAAACAATTATTTCTGCCAGTCCGATGGCATTGGTCCGAACAATTGAAAACCGTGGAACACCCTTCCGGCCGTCATGAAACGGCTTATGTTCTAACCAGAATATAATGTTTATTCAGCATAATAAAAAAAGCCGGCGTGACACCGGCTTTTTGCGGTAAATGACGCTGTTGCTCAGATAGCCAGATCTTGCAGCTTCTTGCCGCTTTTCAGGGCCGCCACTACCCAAAGCGGCTTGCGACCACGGCCGGTCCAGGTTTGCGCCGGATCAGCCGGGTTGCGGTATTTGGGGCTGACTTTCTTGCGTTTGGAACCAGCCTTGCCCAGCACGTCATCCAGACTCAGGCCTTCTTTTGCCGCCTGCGCCCTGAATTTCTCCAGCAGAGCCTTCTTCTGCTCGCGCTTGCGCTTCTCAATAGTCGCTTGCGCTTCCTTAATGAGCTGATTCAGTTCGTTGACTGACAGTTTTGAAATATTCGGTAACGCCATTGTTTCTCTCCATTTCTTGTCTGTTTTTATGCAGTAATTGAATACCGGCGCGGCATATATTATTTATAATCCAGCCATTTTGCAAACGACGATTCAATCCAGACCCGATTTATTTAAGCAAGCTCTGATTAATTCGGATGAGGCGAAAGCTGCGGAAAAAGCATTTCGATATGTTGCGAAGTGGGTTGTGAATTGTTCTATTACGGCGAACTTCGCGGCGGATCAGGGCACTTTTAACCGGCGCGCGGCCATCTTGATTTGTTCAGAACTTCCTTAACTCCTGAGAAACAGGCATTCCGGAACAGCCGCGCGATCGGGTGACTGCATCACCGGGAATGCGGGGCGCGATGCCGGGAAAAGACGCCCAACTAAACATGGACCTTATTGATTGTCGATGCCTTGCCAGGAAGCCCCGACGGGTTCGCAGTTGTTCCTTATATATAGCTGACCCGGCACGGGCGCGACTGCGCCGGCTCCGCCTGTCGTCCGGCGTCTCAGCCCGGACAACCTGGCGCGGCGCATACACCCTCTCCATGGAGATAGGCCACCTACCCCATCCGTCCCGGAACTAATTGATAATTACTGATTGCTTATATAAGAATTTTATTATATTCTAACTACATCTGCTGACCAACGGGGTGGCAGAACTGGTTTTTTTAATCGTTTTCACACACACTTAGACTATAGGGATTTCAAAATGAAACTGACCAAGATGATTGCACTGGCTGCTCTGGTATCTGCTTCTTCCATGGCTCAGGCCAGCGACATGCCTTTTTTCGGCGACAACAACTCCAATGGCTGGGGCGACGGCTGGGGTTATGGCGACACCAATGGCTCCGGCGATTTCGACGGTCGTGGCAAGGGTAAGGGCCACGGCAAGGGTCACGGTAAAGGTTCTTTCAGCATGAACATCAACATGGACGCTGAAACCGACATGGACGCTGACGCTGATACCGATTGGCAAGGCCGTGGCAACGGCGACTACTATGGCAACGGCCGCTACCAGGGCCAGTATGCCGGCTACAACGGCGACAGCGCCTACTATGCACCTCGTGGCTACTATGCTCCGAAGGCTGCAGCTCCGGCTCAGGCTCCTTCCGCCGCTATCAAGGCAGCTCCCTGCAAAGGCGATGCGGCTGCCAAGTAAGCGACTCTGGCAAGTCTGACTCTTCGGGGTCAGAAAAAGGGCGCTTCGGCGCCCTTTTTTATGCCTGCCCGAAAAGTGTTCAGTCGTATTTGGCGATCCGCCCCCTGCCACGCCACCGCCGCCCGATAGTTGCCACCAACCGTCAGCGACCGCAACAACCAGCGATGCCGAACCTCTGCGCTGTAGTGCGTCGCCAGCAACGCATCCCTGGCCACGGGCGCCAGGCTGACGTCGAACTGATCCAGGCCCAGAGTCAAACCACAACCCATGGCTTTCAGAAATGCCTCTTTCCGGGTCCAGCCGTCAAAAAAGGCGCGCTGCCGATCCGCGGCCGGCACAGCCCTGAGCTGCTCCTGTTCAAGCGGTGAAAAGAAACGTCGGGAAAAACGCAGATAATCCAGCTTGTCACGCATGCGCTCGATATCCACGCCCAGAGGCGTATCAGCGATGCCCGCCAACAGCCGTTCGCCAGAGTGGGAAAGGTTGAAATGCACACCGGCGTTCAGATGGCGCCCGCAAAGAAAGGGTTTGCCATGTTCACCCCGGTCAAAATCCACAGCCGAAGGTGACACGCCCAGCATCTGCCCCAGCATCTGCCGCAAAAACCAGTGCGAAAACAGGAAACTGCGCCGTTTTTCCTCGCGTACAAAACGGTCTGCGCGCTGACGTTCCTGCTGGCTCAGACAACTGAAATCCATACACTCGACGGCAGCCGGATCGGGAATTTCTGCCAGATACAGAACAATTTCACCTCTGTTTGGCATTATCTGCTTGCCTGTTGATTTCGTTCTACCCCGCCCCATATAAGCCAGTATCATTCAAACAAGCGTTTAAGAAAATGGCTGAAAGCAAGCATATCGTCTGTCCCCGTTGCGACAGCGTCAATCGTATTCCGGCAGACAAATTATCGGCAAACCCGAAATGCGGCCGCTGCAAACAGGCGCTGTTCAGTGGCGAACCGGTCGCCCTGAACAGCGCCAATTTCGACAAACACATCACCCGCAATGACATCCCGGTCATTGTCGATTTCTGGGCGCAATGGTGTGGCCCCTGCAAGATGATGGCGCCGGCATTTGCCCAGGCGGCGGCTGAACTGGAACCGCACATGCGACTGGCCAAACTGGATACGGAGCAGGCGCAGGATATCGCTGCACGCTTCAATATCCGCAGCATTCCCACGCTGGCGGTTTTCCGCGGCGGCCAGGAAATCACGCGACAGTCCGGCGCAATGGATGCCCGCTCGCTGGTGCAGTGGGCGCGCCAGTTCGCCTGAACCAGCCGGGTTATTCCGCTTTCCATACAGCCACCAGCAGAAACAGCCAGCCGAGCAGGAAAGCCATACCGCCGAACGGCGTGATCATGCCCAGCTTGCCAATACCGGTCAGGGCCAGCGCATACAGGCTGCCGGAGAAAAGTACGATGCCAGCAATCATTGCGCGGGCGGCCCGGCCGGGCATTCTGGAATCGGGCAGAAACCGCGCCAGCAGCCCGATCAGCAGTAAAGCCAGAGCATGAAACATCTGGTACTGTACGGCGGTATGCCATAGCGCCAGCGCCTGCGGCGAAATCAGGTGCTTCAGGCCATGGGCGCCAAAAGCGCCCAGCGCCACTGCCAGAAAAGCAAACACGGTTCCGAAGATCAGACTTGATTTATTCATGAAAATACAGCTATCCGGCGACAAGCAACTGGAAATGTCGCATTTTGAAGAAGAAGGACTGGACATCAGCAGCAACAACCCGGCACTGTATTTCAGCGCTCTGGCCATGTTCGTGGCCTCTCTTGGCCGCTGCACCTACGCCACCCTGGCTGTGTACGGCGATCGTCAGGATATCGACCCGGAAACTATCCACATGAAACTGTCCTGGCAATTTACCGAAAACCCCACCCGCTACCAGAAAATCATCATGGACATTTTCTGGGAGCCATTGCCGGATTCACGCATCAAGGCTGCGCAGCGCGTTGCCCGGCAATGCACCATCCACAACAGCATACACGATTGCGTTGAAATCGAGACCCGTGTTTTCAACGCGCCTCGATAAGCGGCAGCACCACTTTCTCTCCCACCTTGTGGCGCGGCCGGAGTATATCCGGGTTGAAGCGCCGCAGCAGCCATAGCGGCACCTTGAAACGATCGGCGATATTGACGCCTGAATCGCCGGGCTGAAACGCATAGATCTTGCTGCCGGTCACCCTGAAATGCTCAAAGAACTGCGACTGCAGCGCACGATGATAGGCAATGCGCTTTTCCTCGAACTGATGCTTTTGCGCTTCATTTCTGATCGGCAGGTTCAGTTTCTGTCCAAGCTGCACGAACCGACCCTTTTTGATGCCGTTGAGACGCCGTATGCTGCTGGAGACACCGCCCCCCAGCCAGTCCGCGTAATGCCCGAGTGTTTCATCTGGCTGCACCCGCAACTGCCAGCGCGCCTTTTTGCCCTTGCCTTTTCTGGTCACATAATACTGGTCGGTGGAACCGAATGATTGCGCCACTTCCTGCGCCGTGGAATCCGATTGCTGATCATTCGGCGACTCGGCCGTCATGGAGTCAAACATATCACTGCCGCCGGGTTCAGCCTTTTTCTCCGGCTCTGGCCGGGCTTTTTTTGCCAGCAGTTCAGCCAGCACAATGGCTCTGCTTCCGCCGGACTTGCGGTCCTTCCGCGCCTGCTGATGCGGCGGCGTGGGCGGGTGCCGAGGCGACGGGACGGCCCGCTTGCGCTGTTTGGCGGCGCTGCCCGCCGCGGCAACCGCCGGCGTGGCGCCATGCTCTTCTGCAGCAGACGACCGCACCACTCTTTTTTCCTCGCCCGGGATCGTCAACAGCTGTCCCGCCACCAGCTTCTTGTCCTTTCCCAGATGGTTCAGGCGCGCCAGATCAGCGCATGCCATACTGAATTTTTTCGCCACCGCGCAGGCGGTATCGCCTTTGGCCACGCGGTAAGTGCGGTCAGGTGTACGCACCACGGCCACCGGCAGATCCATGATGGCGTCGGTGGAAAAAGCCTTGCCACCAAAAATGCGCTGACGCGCGTCGGCAATGGTTTTTTTCAGCACGATGCTGCCGCCGGGGATGGTCAGGATCTGGCCGATGCGGATGAAACCGCGCCTGCCCAGGCGGTTTTCCTTGATCAACTGACGGCAGCTCACCTTGTATCTGTGTGCGATGCCGCAGGCTGAATCGCCCTTGCGCACGCGATAATGCTGCAACTGTCGCGGGGGCTGGTCCGCCGGCCTTTTCTGCAGAGCGGCAATTTTACTGTCCCAGGAACCCAGTCGTTTTTTTGGCAAACGTAACACATAACCGCGCGGGATCAGATGCTGGCCCTTCCACACGCCGCTGGTCAGCGCCGGATTCAGCTTTTTCAGCTTTTCTCTGGAAACGCCAAAATGCGAAATCACGGTACTCACCCGCAACGGCTGCTTCAGGGCAAACCGGACCGTTTCCCGTGGCCGCTTTTGCGCGACGCCGGAAAAATACTGATCCGCGTGCGTCGCCACGTGGCGCGCCGCCAGAAAACTGGCGTAGAAATTCTTAACCGCCACCTGAAAACTCTCGCTTTTGTAGTTTTCCAGCACCTTGACAAAATCGACGCCCACTGCGCGCATGGCGCGCAGCATGCCATTGACGCCGTAATTGTATGAAGTGATCACGAACGGAAAGATTTCGGCCTTGCTCACATCCGGCCTGATTTCACGCGCCGCCGGGGCCAGCACCTCGAAACTGTGCTGCAGATAGCGAATGGCGGCCAGCGTTGCCAGCTCCGGGTCCATGCGCTCATCCAGCACCGGGTTCACCTCCAGCCCCAGATGGCGGGCAGTGGCCGGCATCAACTGCCACAGGCCGGCGGCGCCCACCCGGGAATAGGCCTCGGGATTGTAGGAAGATTCCACAAACGGCAGATACTGTACGCCATCGGGCAGGCCGAATTCCTTCAGCGCCTGCGCCACCCGGGACTTGTGCTCGCCAAAACGGCGCACCCCCTCGCGAAAGCGATTGGCATTGCCGGTCTGGCAGCGAATGCGGTCTGCTGCCTTGCGTATCTCCGGAACGCGCTCGCCGGCAAACAGATCGGCAATATGTTTTTCCTCGCCCTGCATGGCGCTGCCGGCAGCCTTTTTCCCTGCAACCGATTCCAGCAAGGCGGCAAGACGTTTGCGCTCGCGTCTGATATCCGGCGGCGTGTTGCGGCCGCCACAGGCGCCCTTGCGATGCAGTACTGAATACACCCGCTCCGGCACCTTGCGATCATGGAATACCGCCGTATCCGTATTGTGCAGGGAAAACACATCGGCCCAGAAATCCACCCGCCTCTCCAGGCCCGGCGGACACAGAAAGTCCGTACCGCATTGCACCTTGTGATGCCGCGGCAGGTATTCCGCATGCGCGGACAGACTCATCAGAAACAGAACTAGAACCGGGATGGCGCGCATATTCAGATCACTGCATTGCTTTTGAGTGGAACAAATCCACACAGGCTGACTCTCAGCATACAGTATAGTTCTCATCTGGCCACAGGGATTATAGAAAATCTGGCGACAACTTGCCCGCTGCAGATGGATACGTTAGTTTGCCAGCGTCTGACCAATTCAAGGGAGGAATGATCGGCCATGGTCATCCTGTTCGGTGGGGAAAAGGGAGGGACCGGCAAGACCACGCTGGCGACCAATCTGGCGGCCTTTCTGGCCACTCAGAACCTGGACGTTCTGCTGCTGGATATCGACCCGCAGGGATCCGCCGCCACCTGGGCCAACTTGCGCTGGCGATACAGTTTGCGTCCGCAAATCCCCTGCGCGCAGGCGAACGGCGATGTTGCGCAGGCAATCTGGCAGCACAACAGGAAGCACCCCTACATCGTTGTTGATGCCGGCGGTGGCAACACGGCCGAACTGCAGTCCGCATTGCGTGCCGCGGATGTCTTCTGCATGCCCATCAAGCCCTCGCAGCTGGATTTATGGACGGTACAGCGCATGGATGAACTGCGCGCGCAAACGCTGGGCGTCAATGCCGATCTGGAAACCTGCGCCGTACTCTCCATGGTGCCCGCCGACCCGAAGCTGAACGAGGCCGGCCATGCGGTAACAGCTCTGCAGGATTTTCCCGGCATACAGGTCGCGCCGGTACTGATACAGGACAGGAAAGCCTACCGCGATGCGGCGCGTGCCGGCAAAAGCGTGGCAGAAATCGGCGACCCCCGGGCTGCGCGCGAAATACTACGTCTCGCCAGTTTTCTTTTCGGCGTCGAGTAACAGGCCGCGCTGTTCGGCAAGATGCTCGGCCAGCCAGGTCGCCACCATGGTCAGCAATACCGAGCAGGCAAACACATAGATGCCATAATGTACCTGCAGGCTCACCAGCCCGCCCAGCTTGATGCTGACAAACAGTATGGCCACGATCATCACATCCAGCATGGACCATTTGCCGTAGTGCGCCAGCAACCGCAGCCAGCGATCCAGCTTTTTCGTGGTTGCGTAGCGCAGATTGGCAATCACCGTCAGCAGCCCCAGTTTCAACACCGGCAACACCAGGCTGAACAGCGTAATCAGGGCAAAAAGAAACCACTCCCTTTCCTCAAACAGGGCGTGTATGCCGCTGACGACGGAAAAAGTATGGGTAATGAAAAACAGCTTCTTCAGGGTCATGATCGGCGCCGTAACGCCGATGACATAAGTCACCGCGGCCGCCAGCAGCAGGCCGTTCAGCAGCCAGATGCGTTTCGGGAAATGCTGGCGCAGCGAAGGCATGCCGGCAGGCCTTCTACAACACCATGATGATGTCGTCATGCCCGCTCAGTTCGCGGTACAGATCGTCCAGTTGCCGCTGGCTGTCGGCGGTAAACTTTACCGTGGCGGCATGGTAGTTGCCCCGGGAACTGGGCCGTATGCAAACGGCATCTGCAGGCAGTTCCGGCACATGCCGGCTGACGATATCGCGAATCAGATCTTCAAAACTGGCATCACATTTACCAAACGCCTTCAGGTTGAAGTCGCAGGGAAATTCCATCAGCGTGTCCTTGTTTTCTGTCATGATTGTCTACCTGTTGATTTTCCGAACCCCGGTCATGCGCCGGCCCGGCGCACATCCATGATATTCGGCAATTGCGCGATCCGGCTCATTACCCGGTCAAGTTGGGCCATATCCGGCAATTCCAATGTCAGGCGTATATGCGCCGACTGGTCGCGACTGCGCAGCTGGCTTTTCACTTTCATGACATTGATTTTTTCGTCGGCCAGCAACGCCGTGATATCGCGCAGCAAACCCGGACGATCCACTGCCGTCACCTGCACATCCACCGGCCAGCTTTGCTGCTGCCTGGCGCCCCATTCCACGTCGATGACGCGTTCCGGAGACTGCTCCAGATACTGCTGCATATTGGCGCAGGCGGCGCGGTGTATGGTGACGCCCCTGCCGCGGGTGATATAGCCTTTCACCGGTTCGCCCGGTAGCGGCTTGCAGCATTTCGCCACCTGCGAGACCAGACCGGATACGCCTTCGACATGTATTCCTGCTTCGCGCCGCCGGTCCGGTTTCGCTTCTGCCACAGGCGCGATCGGGCGCCCGGTTTTTATCGGCAGTCCCAGCATTTTCTGCGCCACACGCGTCACCCGCGCGGGCTTCAGCTCGCCACGGCCCAGCGCCGCCAGCATGTCGTCGAGCCTGTTGAAATCCAGTTCCCTGGCCAGACTTTCCCGGGCCAGGTCTTCTCCGCCCAGGCGTTCCAGTTCCCGATCCAGCAATGATCGGCCGGCAGCGATGCTTTGCTCCAGATTCTGCTCGCGCCACCATGACTGTATGCGCGAACGGGCACGCGAGGTGGCGATGTAGCCCAGATGCGGATTCAGCCAGTCACGGCTGGGGCCGCCCTGTTTTACGGTAATGATTTCCACGCGCTGGCCGGTCTGCAGGCGGTAAGTCAGCGGAACCATTTTGCCATCCACTTTGGCGCCGCGGCAGCGATGGCCCACCTGGGTATGAACGGCGTAGGCAAAATCCACCGGCGTCGATCCCTGCGGCAGGTCAATGACCTTGCCGGCCGGCGTGAACACATATATGCGATCCTCGAATACTTCCGATTTGAACTGATCGACAAAATCTCCGGCATCGGCCAGCTCGTCCTTCCATTCCAGCAACTGCCGCAGCCACTGTATTTTCTCGTCAAAAGCCTGGTCCGCCTTCCTGCCTTCCTTGTAGCGCCAGTGCGCCGCCACCCCCAGTTCCGATTCCTGGTGCATCTGCCGGGTGCGAATCTGTACCTCCACGGTCTTGCCCTGCGGCCCGATCACCGCGGTGTGAATGGACTGGTAATTGTTCTCCTTGGGGGTGGCGATATAGTCATCGAATTCGCTTTTGATATACGGCCACAGGGTATGCACCACGCCCAGCGCGGCATAACAGTCCGCTACCTGCCCGGCCAGGATGCGCACGGCGCGGATATCGTACAGCTGATCGAAATCCAGATGCTTGCGCTGCATTTTTTTCCAGATGCTGTAGATATGCTTGGAGCGGCCACTGACCTCGGCCTGGATACCCGATTTGGCCAGCTCGGCGCGCAGGGTCTCGACAAAATCGGCGATATACTGCTCGCGCCCGGAACGTTTTTCCGCCAGCAGTCCGGCGATGTGCTTGTAGGTATCCGGCTGCAGATAGCGAAACGAAAGATCCTCCAGTTCCCACTTGATCTGCCAGATGCCCAGCCGGTTGGCCAGCGGCGCGAACAGCTCCTGGGTTTCTCGCGCGATACGGATCTGCTGGTCGCGCGCCAGAGCCGACAGCGTGCGCATGGTGTGCAGGCGATCAGCCAGTTTGATGATGACCACGCGGATGTCTTCCGCCATGGCCAGCAGCATCTTGCGCAGGCTTTCCGCGTCCACATGGAACTGCCCGCCCGTTGCGTCCCGTTCCTGGCCGGTGATTTCCGTCACCACGTCCATGCGCGTGACGCCACTGACCAGCTCGGCGACAGGCGCACCGAACTGCTGCTTCAGCTCATCCGCGCTGACACCGGCGCCATCCAGGGTGTCTTGCAGAAAGCTGGCGGCAAGGGTCTCGTGATCCATGCGCAGACCGGCCACGATATCCGCTGCCGCCAGCAAATGCTGGAACACCGGCTCCCCGGATACGCGGGTCTGTCCCTCGTGGGCATCTTGCGCAAACAGCGCCGCGCGCCGCACCAGCGCCATTTCCTCCGACTCAAACCGCTCGGTCAGTTGCTGCAGCCACTGCTCCAGCTGGTCCGGCCTGGGTACGACAACGGAAACCAAGGCTGGTTATTCTCCTGTGTACACGCAGCCGGCGGTGCAGGTTTCCCGCACCACGATCTTCGACAACAGGGGCAGCTCGGGCCGCAGACGCTGCCAGATCCAGCGCGCTATATTCTCGCTGGTGGGGTTTTCCAGTCCCTTGATGTCGTTCAGGTAATAATGATCCAGCTGATCGAAAACGGGCTTGAACGCCGCCTTGATCTCGCCGAAATCCTGTACCCAGCCGTAGTCCGCGTCCACCGGTCCGGAGACGTGCACCTCCACCCGGAACGAATGGCCGTGCAAGCGGCTGCATTTATGCTCCGGCGGCAAATGCGTCAGGCGATGCGCCGCCTCGAAAGTAAATTTTTTATAAATATCCATGCAACAACATTATACTCGCGAAAACACGCCAGAACCGCAATATGACACCCGAACGCTACCGAAAAATCCGCGCCGTGCTGGAGCGCCGCCAGCCGGATCTCACCGTACTCATGGACAATGTGCACAAGCCCCACAACCTGTCCGCCGTGCTGCGCACCTGCGACGCCGTGGGCATCCCGGAAATTCACGCTGTCTGCCCCGCCGCCGACATGAAAAAACTCGGCCACACCTCCGGCGGCAGCAACAAGTGGGTGCAGTTACGCAATTACCCGAATCTGCCCGCAGCCTTTGCCGAACTGCGTTCGCGCGGCATCAAAACTTACGCCGCCCATCTGTCCGACGACACGCTGGACTATCGCGACATCGACTATACCCGGCCCACCGCCCTGCTGCTGGGCGCGGAAAAGGAAGGCGTCTGCGACCAGGCGCTGGAACTGGCCGACGGCAGCATCCGTATTCCCATGCAGGGCATGGTGCAATCCTTCAACGTTTCCGTCGCCGCCGCCATCATACTTGCCGAAGCCCAGCGCCAGCGCCAGGCCGCCGGCATGTACGACACACCGCGCCTGGATCCGGCGCTATGCCAGAGACTGCTGTTCGAATGGGGCTGGCCGCAAGTTGCCGACTACTGCCAGCGGCATCATCTGCCGTATCCACAAATTGATGGGGATGGCCAGATCGTGGGAGAATGGCGTCAGACTGAACCGACATCGGGCGCAAACCGCTGAAGATGCCACACTTGCCCGCTATCATGCATTCTGGGTATATTGACGCTACAGGCATGTCGCTGACAGCAAGAATTCGCGCATCTGCGCAAACAGGGGGGTCAACTGTCAGCAACCCGGAGCCTGTGGCCATATTCAAGGGCCTCAGGCCACCGAATACGCAAAAAATGCACCCTTGAACTTTTGGCTCCCGCTTTGAACACAAGCCGTGACCCGTCTTTTGCGGAGAGCCGCCACAAACACCACCGGAGACACAACATGAAAACAGCCAAGGTCCTTGCCCTGCTCGCCAGCTTGACAACCGCTGCGCAGCTGGCCTACGCAGGAGAATTTGTACTGCAAAGCAACGACATCGCCGATGGCCAGACCCTGCCCCTGAAGCAGGTTTACTCGGGCTGCGGCGGCGACAATGTCTCACCGGAACTGCACTGGTCCGGCGCTCCCGGGGCGACCAGAAGCTACGCCCTGACGGTGTACGATCCGGATGCGCCCACGGGTAGCGGCTGGTGGCACTGGCAGATTTTCAACATCCCGGCCGGCGTCAGTTCGTTGCCCGCTGATGCCGGGAATCCCGCCACCGGCAAGGCGCCTGCAGGCAGCATTCAGTCGCGCAACGATTTCGGCGAGAGCGGCTATGGCGGCGCCTGCCCGCCAAAGGGCGACAAACCGCATCGTTACCAGTTCAGCCTGTATGCGCTGGACACGGAAAAACTGAAACTGCCGGAAAACGCATCCGCCGCCATGGTGGGATTCAACATCCGCGCCCATGCCCTGTCCGAGGCGCGTCTGCAGGCCCTGTACGCGCGCTGAGACCCGCCGGCCAGACGCATGCCCGGCGCTTTTCAATTGTTGTAGCGTTTTGCATTTTTGCGTCTATATTGTGGTAATGAAATCGGCGATCGCCGCCAATCGGGATGGAGAGGTAAAAGCCATTGGTGCCCGCAAGACTAAATGGGAAGCGTGATTTGTTGCAACCCCTGCAACGTCTGCATTTGTTACGCTCGGCGTACATGAGTTTGCTACCGGCCTATGCGCTGGATCTCGAAACAGAAACCATCGTCGTCAACCCCGGGCCGCAGGAATCCATTGCCAGTCTGTCCCGAGAATTCAAGCGGTTGCACGCCCAGCAGGGCTACTATTCGGGCGGAGCATGGAATACCGACATAGACAAATGGAACTGCAGAAAACACGCGGTCATGAACGAACTGGCCGGCCACATTCTGGAAGCCCAGTGCAGCTTCAGGGAAGTCATCAAGCTCATGGGACAACCGGATGACGTATTCCAGTCCGACGACCCGCGCGCGGAAAACTTCAACAAAATCGACGGTTTCCCCAGTCCGGATTTCTGTATTCAGTACTACTGGCGCCAGGACCACGATTACCTCATTTTCGCCCTGTTGCAGAACCGGGTGATTCATGTGGACTGGGTCTACGCCCAATACGAGCAACAGGTCGTTTGACCGGTCCACGTTGCGGTTTGCTGTCAGGTCGCCAGGCGCATCAGATACGACAGCCCGGGCATTTCCACATTTTGCAGATCACAGATATTCGGGTGCCCCTGCGGCGCATCGGACTGAAAAAGAGCGCACGGCACTATCACCGTACCGGGCCAGGCCCGGGTCAGAAACGAGTTGAACCACCGGGCCCGGTCCGCCGCCGGCCAGGTCGCCAGGGCTGCTTCCACATTCTGCGCCACCATACCGCTGTGCTGCGCGCGCCGATGCAGCGATTTGGTCACGGCGTCCAGCGGAATCGAGCCTGCTGCCAGGCCTTGTTTCAGCATCTCCTCCTTACGGTAATCATAAAAATCCAGACCGAGGCCGTTGGACATGGCCATGCATAGATCGGGCCGGTAGTCGGGAAACAGCACCAGAAATCCGCCGTTTGCATGCTGTTTTACACAATGCTCCACCCGTTTCAGCCAGTCAGCCTGTTGCGCCATGTCCTGTTCTCCCGCCAAATTACCGATCCTTTCACATGGAAACATTTTGCGCCACCGGATTTGTCAAATGGGGCATGCCGCAAGGGGCAAATAAAATCAGACCATCGTCTTTATCTGATGATGGAATTCGTACCAAAAACCGGTATCCTAGCGACCTGAACAATCCGGAGAATACAATGCCAGAACTTGGTATGGCGGTGCCACATCTGACCACCGCCCTGACAGGCCCGCTGTACGAAATCGAGTCACGCCTGCTCAACAAGCAGGCCGAGATTGAACACTGGTTCCGCAAACAGTTCGTCGATACCCCGGCGCCGGTCTATTCATCGGTGGATCTGCGTAACTCGGGCTTCAAACTGGCGCCGGTGGATACCAATCTGTTCCCTGCCGGATTCAATAATCTGAACAATTCTTTCAAACCGGTCTGCGCCATGGCGATGCAAACCGCCATCGAACGGGTTTGCTCCAGCGCCTGCCAGATTCTGATCATCCCGGAAAACCACACGCGCAATCTGTATTATCTGGAAAGTCTGGCGGTACTGCAGGAAATACTGACTCTGGGCGGATTCCGTTCGCGCATCGGCTCTCTGCGCGACGATCTGGAGGCGCCGGAAACGATAGATCTCCCTTCCGGCAAGCAGGTAACCCTGGAACCGGTGATGCGCGACGGCGACCGCGCCGGGCTGCAGGATTACGACCCCTGTTTCATCCTCATGAACAACGATCTGTCCGCTGGCCGCCCAAAAATACTGGAAGGCCTGGAACAGTCCATCCTGCCGCCGCTGGAACTGGGCTGGGCGGATCGCCTGAAAACCGACCATTTCACCATTTATCAGGAGCTGGCGGTGGAATTCGCCGACATGCTGGGCATCGATTCCTGGCTCATCGACCCCATATTCCGCTCCTGCGGCAAGGTGAATTTCAAGGACCCGGACGCGCTGGATTGCATGGCGGAGAAAATCGCCAGGACCCTGGAAGACATCCGCGCCAAATATCGGGAATACGGTATTTCCGAAGAGCCCTTCGTGATCGTCAAATCCGATACCGGCACTTACGGCATGAATGTCATGTCGGTCAAGTCACCGGAACAGATCTACGACCTGAACCGCAAGCAGCGCAACAAGATGGCCAAAGGCAAGGAAGGCTCGGAAGTAACACATATACTGATCCAGGAAGGCGTGCATACCTTTGAAACCTGGGGGAATTCGGGCAAAACCGCCGAGCCGGTGGTGTATATGATCGACCATTTTGTCGTTGGCGGATTTTACCGGGTGCATGGCGGCAAGGACGAGACCCAGAGCCTCAACGCCCCCGGCGCGGTGTTCCAACCGCTGACATTCGCCAGCTCCTGTTCCATGCCGGACTGCAAGCTGGAACCGGACGCCGAGCCCAACCGTTTCTATGCCTACGGCGTCATTGCGCGGCTGGCGGCGCTGGCGGCGGCGCGTGAGGTCGCACGCATCAAAAAGCTGGCGAAAGCGGCATGAGCATTCGCCTCGGCGTGGTGATGGATCCGATCGAGTCCATCAAGATCAAAAAAGATTCCACCTTTGCCATGCTGCTGGCGGCGCAGCAACGCGGCTGGGAAATTCTCTACATGCAGCAGGCCGATCTCTATCTGCGCGACGTTGATGCTTTCGCTGCCATGCGGCCTGTATCGGTAAAGGACGATGCGCAAGGCTGGTTCGCGCTGGATGATGTGACGGACCGGCCGCTGCACGAGCTTGACGTGATACTCATGCGCAAGGACCCGCCTTTCGACATGGAGTATATCTACACCACTTACCTGCTGGAAATGGCCGAACAACGCGGCACGCTGGTCGTCAACCGGCCGCAGGCGCTGCGCGACTGCAACGAGAAACTGTTCATCGCACAATTCCCGCAATGTACCACGCCCATGCTGGTGAGCCGCGACAGCGACCGACTGCGCGGTTTCATCGGCGAATACAGGGATGTCATCCTCAAGCCGCTGGATGGCATGGGCGGCGCCTCCGTTTTTCGCCTGCGCCAGGACGACCCCAACATCAGCGTGGTGATCGAAACACTGGGGCAGAACGGGGCGCAGTCCATCATGGCGCAGCGTTTCATCCCCGAGATCAGCGACGGCGACAAGCGCATTCTCATGGTCAATGGCAAGCCGGTTCCCTATAGCCTTGCGCGCATACCCGCCAAAGGCGAGACCCGCGGCAATCTGGCCGCTGGCGGCTCCGGCGAAGGCCGGCCATTGACCGAGCGTGACCGCTGGATCGCTGATCAGGTCGGCCCCACGCTGAAGGAAAAAGGCATCTTGTTCGCCGGGCTGGATGTGATCGGCGATTATCTCACTGAAATCAATGTCACCAGTCCCACCTGTATCCGTGAGCTGGATGTCCAGTTCGGGCTGGATATCGCCGGCGATCTGATGAATGTGATTGCTTCAGAATTGCGGCTGTAGGCAAGAGGCTGGAGGGGTGCGCAGTATTGGCTTGCGGACCAGCGTCGCCGTCCTGACTCTGTTGCTGGCCGTTCTTTTTCTGGCGGCCTGCAACAACCCAGCCGGGCCCTATCAGGCCTCTGAATACATCTTCGGCACCCGCATCGACATCGAAATCAGCGGGCTGCCGCCAGACCGGGCGCGCGCGGCAGCCGATCAGGTGTTCGCATTCTACCGCCAGCTGCATAGCGAACTGCATGCCTGGCAACCGGGTGCGCTGATGACTCTGAACCAGACCCTGGCGGCAGGCAAGCCGGCGCGGACCACGCCGCATATCCGCGAGCTGATTCGACTGTCGCAACAATACGAAGCCGCCAGTGGCGGCCTGTTCAATCCGGCCATTGGCAAACTCATTGCGCTGTGGGGCTTTCACAACGATGAACCACAGGCGCAACCGCCGAGCGCGGCGCAAGTCAAAGACTTCATGGCGCAATTGCCGCACATGAGCGATTATCATATCGAAGGCGACACCGTCACCTCCGACAACCGCAACGGCTGGCTCGATTTCGGCGGCATAGCCAAGGGCTGGGCGGTGGACAGGGGCATGGAAATGCTGCGTCGCGCCGGCGTCAAAAATGCCATCATCAATGCCGGTGGCGACCTCAAGGGCATCGGCAGCCACGGCGACAGGCCCTGGCGCGTCGGCGTGCGCGACCCGCAAGGCGGCGTCCTGGCGGCCCTGGAAGTGGGCGAAAACGAAGCCATATTCACCTCGGGCAATTATGAGCGCTTTTATCAGTGGCATGGCAAACGTTTCCACCATATCATTGACCCGCGCAGCGGCTACCCGGCGCAACTGAGTTCTTCGGTAACGGTTATCAGCCAGAATTCAACGTTGGCCGATGCCGCCGCTACCGCCCTGCTCATCGCCGGCGTTCAGGACTGGCAGCGGACCGCCGCAGACATGGGCATGAATACTGTGCTGGTGGTCGCCCGCGACGGCAGCCTGCTGATGACGCCGGCGATGAAAAAACGATTGCAACTGCTCGACCAAAAACCAGTCAAAACACACTGATGTCACAACTTCTGGCTTCCATAGCGCGTCTTTTCGCCGGCGCCTCCAACTTCAGCATCATGCTGTTCATATCGCTGCTGGCGCACATCACCCTGTTGCTTGCCATCGGCTTCAACGCGCCGAAAATCAGGCAAGCCGATGCGCCCATGCTGGAAATCGCCATCGTCAACAGCAAATCCGCCAGCAAGCCGGAAAAAGCCGACTTTCTCGCCAACAAGACCCAGGATGGCGGCGGCAGCTCGGACAAAAAGAAAATCAGTAAATCACCACGCCAGGCGCTAAGGAAAACCACCGAGCAACAAACGACGAGCGTGCCGCCCAGGCAACCGGCCAAACCGCGAAAACAGTCCAGACAGCACGTCCTGACGGCAAAAAAATCTACCCGCAAGATTCAAAAGGAACAAGCGCAGAAAAACGCCCACCAAGAAAAAACGCCGACACCTCCGGCGCCGCCAGCGGTACAGATGATAACGGACAAACGCGCAGAACTGGCCGCTGCGCTGGACCGCGAATGGGAGGCATATCAAAAACGTCCCAAGCGCAAATTCATCACTGCCCGCACCAAAGAATACAAATACGCCTCCTACATGGACGCCTGGCGGCAAAAAGTGGAGCGCATTGGCAATCTCAACTACCCGGTTGAGGCCAAGCGACGCAAACTGACCGGACTGCTCATGCTGGAAGTGGCCATCAACCAGGACGGCACCATCAACAGCATTCGGCTGGTGCGCTCCTCCGGCAGAAAAATACTGGACGAGGCAGCCAAGAAGATCGTCAGAATGTCGGCTCCATTCGCTCCCCTGCCCGCCGCGCTGCGCAAGGAAGTGGACATACTGCACATCACCCGCACCTGGCAGTTCAAATCCGGCAACAAGCTGGTCAGCCGTTGAATTCTGCCGGTTGCGCCCGTATAACTAGACCATGCGACCGACAACCTGGCTGACCAATCATTTCCTTATCGCCATGCCCAGCATGGCGGATCCGAACTTCACCCATACAGTAACCCTGATCTGCGATCACGATGCCGAGCATGGCGCCATCGGTCTGGTATTCAACCGTACACTGGATCTTCTGGAAAGCGACCTGATAGACCAGCTCGGCATGGATACATCCAAAATGGCCAACCCGGACAAACCCGTGTATGACGGCGGCCCGGTACAGGTGGAGCGTGGCTTCATTTTGCACAGCCGCACGGATCCGGACAGGGAATCCTGGGATTCCAGCCTGACTGTTTCCGACCAGCTGGCGCTGACCACATCGCAGGACATACTGGCTGCCATTGCCGAAAACCGGGGACCAAAACAACATCTGATCGCGCTCGGCTACGCCGGCTGGGGGCCGGGCCAGCTCGAGTACGAAATCGCGCAGAACGCCTGGCTGCACGCACCTGCTGACCCGGCCATCATTTTTGAAACGCCCATCGACCAGCGCTGGCAGCAGGCCGCCCTGCTCATGGGCGTGGATATCAACGCCATGGGCATGACCGCCGGCCACGCCTGAAAACGGACGTGGCCCATTACCTCACCCTGCTTGGCTTCGACTACGGCTGGAAATCCATCGGCGTGGCGGTGGGCCGGACGTTTACGCGGCAGGCGCAGGCTCTGGACGCCATCCACGCCCGCAATGGCGAGCCGGACTGGTCGAAACTGGACAAGCTGGTGGCAGAATGGCAGCCCGACGAGCTGGTACTGGGTCTGCCCCTGAACATGGACGGCAGCGAGCAACGCACCACAAAACAGGCGCGGGCATTTGGCAAGCAGTTGCAGGATCGTTACAATCTGCCGCTGCATTTCGTGGACGAGCGCCTGACATCGCGGGAAGCGCGCAACGGACTGGAACAGAACGCCACACGGCGTTCCAGACTGAAACAGGCAACGGATATGTTGTCCGCCCAGATTATCCTGCAAAACTATTTGAACCAGAGTGACTGAACCTTCGAACAAGCTGCCACCCGTGCAGCAACTGCTGGATGACATGACCAGCGCCCTGCAACCGAAGCTGGCGCAGCAGCCGCTGATGATCGGCGTGCAGACCGGCGGCATGTGGGTGGCGCAAAAACTGCACCGGGCTCTGAACCTGCCCGAGGCGCTGGGCGGACTGGACATCACCTTCTACCGCGACGACTTCAGCCGCAAGGGGCTGAATCCCAAGGTCGCCGCCTCGCATCTGCCGGAAGATGTGGAAAACCGGCATATCATTCTGGTGGATGATGTGTTACAAAGCGGCCGTACGATCCGCGCCGCCATCAACGAAATTTTCGATTATGGCAGGCCGGCGTCGGTGACGCTGGCGGTGCTGATTGCGCGGGATGGCCGAGAACTTCCCATACAGGCAGACGTGGCAGGCATGACACTGGACTTGCAAAAACATCAGCATATCCGGTTATCCGGACCCGATGAGCTATCACTTTCCATCGAGGAAACACAGCCGTGAGCCCAGCCGATATTCAACTGGATGAAAACGGCAAACTCAAACATTTCCTCAGCATTGAAGGGCTGAAAAAACCCATACTCCAGGCCATACTGGACAATGCAAAATCGTTCATTTCCATGGGCGAACGGCGTATCAAGAAAGCGCCTTTCCTACGCGGCAAGACCGTAGTCAACCTGTTCTTCGAAAACAGCACGCGCACCCGCACCACTTTCGAAATCGCCGCCAAGCGCCTGTCCGCCGACGTCATCAACCTGAATCCGCGCACCTCGTCTTCCACCAAGGGCGAAAGCCTGCTGGATACGGTCAACAACCTGGAGGCCATGAGCACCGACATGTTCGTCGTGCGCCACGGCGACGCCGGCACGGCCAACATGATTGCCCATCACGTGCCGCAGCATGTGCGCATCATCAATGCCGGCGACGGCCAGCACGAACACCCCACCCAGGCCATGCTGGACATGTTCACCATCCAGCGATACAAGCCGCAAATGCACAACCTGCGCGTGGCCATCGTTGGCGACATACTGCATTCGCGTGTGGCGCGCTCGCAGATTCATGCGCTGTCCACCCTGGGCGTGGCCGAAATCCGCGTGATTGCCCCCAAAACACTGCTGCCGGTCGCGGTGGAAACCCTGGGCGTGCGCGTGTTTCACGATATGGATGAAGGCCTGAAGGATGTGGATGTCATCATTATGCTGCGGGTGCAGCGCGAACGCATGGACGGCCTGTTTCTGCCCAGTGAACAGGAATATTTCAACCTGTACGGCCTTACCGAAAAACGCCTGAAGCAGGCTGCACCGGATGCTGTCGTCATGCATCCAGGCCCCATCAACCGCGGTCTGGAAATCGACTCGGCGGTGGCCGACTGCAAGCAATCCGTAATCCTGGCCCAGGTCACCAACGGCATCGCCGTGCGCATGTCCATCATGGCCATGGTCATGGGCGGAGGACAGGGCTGATGGCCACGCGGATTCAGGGTGGCCGCGTCATCGACCCCGCCAACGAAATGGACCGGGTCGCCGATGTTTACCTCAGCAAGGGTAAAATCATCGCCATTGGTAAAAAGCCCGCGGGTCTGGACATCAGGCAAACCATCGACGCTCGCGCCAGGATTGTCTGTCCGGGGCTGGTGGATCTGCGCGCCCGTCTGCGCGAACCCGGCCTGGAGCACAAGGCCACCATCGAAAGCGAAACGCCGGCGGCCTGGGCTGGCGGCATCACCACCATTGCCATTCCGCCGGACACCAACCCGGCCATCGACACGCCGGCCATGGCGCATTTGATTCAGCAACTGGGCATCAAGAAAAAACCCGGCATCAACCTGGTACCCATCGGCGCCCTGACCCGCGAACTCAAAAGCGAAACCCTGTCTGATCTGGTGGCGCTGAAACAGGCCGGCTGCGTGGGATTCAGCAATGCCCGCCGACCTGTCGAAAACAGCCGCATCATGCTGCGCATCATGGAATACGCCGCCAGCTTCGGCTTTACCGTACACCTGCACGCGGTCGATCCCTGGCTGGAACAGGGTGGCGTCATGCACGAGGGCGCGGTGAGTACGCGGCTGGGCCTCAACGGCATCCCCGACACCGCGGAAATTGCCGGCGTGGCGCGGGATCTGGCTCTGGTCGCCCAGTCCGGCTGCAAGGCCCATTTCATGCATGTCTCCAGCGGCAAGGCGCTGAACCTGATCCGCCGCGCGCGCTTCGACGGGCTTGATGTTACCGCCGATGTTACCGCCCACCACCTGCACCTGACCGAGCATGATGTCGGCCTGTTTGATACTCGCGGCCACATTATTCCACCATTTCGTTCACAGACGGATCTGGATGCCCTGCGCGCCGGTCTGAAAGATTTCACCATAAGCGCCATCTGTTCCGATCACGCGCCCCATGAACGGGACGCAAAACTCGCCTCTTTCGCCCAGTCCGCCCCCGGGCTGTCCGGTCTCGAAACTTTGCTGCCGCTGACCCTGAAACTGGTCAACATCAACATTGTCTCCCTGTACGACGCCATCAACATGCTGACCGCAAAACCGGCACAAATACTCGGCATCGAAGCAGGCACCCTATCACCAGGGAAAAGCGCCGATATCTGCATATTCGACCCCGAAAAAGAATGGCAATTCGATACCGAAAAAATGCTCAGCCGCGGCAAGAACACGCCCTGCAACCGCTGGCCATTTCAGGGGCGGGTAACACATACTCTGGTCAGGGGAAAAACGGTTTACACTTTGGACGATTGATCGCCCACGAACGCGCGGGCCACACTTTAGCAGCCACGCGTCATCAAGACGCCCGTCTCCCTGTTTTCGCACGAACCTGACAAACAAATAAATCCCACCTCCTGTTTGCCATCGTCCATCCCGCTGCAAAATGCCAAAATCAAATACTACCCGCAGAGCGGGTAGTATGATGAAAGCCCCCAGAGGGGGCTATAGTCTACAATCCCGCCAATCTCATCTGCTCTTGACGTCTTTCTTCA
>JALXFQ010000090.1 GCA_027067235.1 Gammaproteobacteria bacterium | reverse complement strand
AGATGTCCAGCACACCTTCGGTGCCTGTCCAGTTCTGTACCGCGCGGCTGAGTTTGTTCTGGGTTTCCTGGGTGCAGCCACTGATACTCATTAGTAACGCTGCGATGATAAACGGGAAATTACGCATGCATGATCACTCCAGCAGAAAATGAAAATCATCGCGATTGTGCTTGAGTTGCTCGAATAAATCGACAAGTTTGCGGAACTGATCGCCCATGTAAAACTGGGATATTTCCGAATGCAACCAGCGTATGTTCAAGGGGGTGGACAAGTCAGTGGAAAGAAAATCCCACAAGGCGTCCAGATTGCGCCCGAAATATTCAGGCAGCGATACGCGCCTGTCCAGCGCCTGATAAAAATCTTCCAGTGAGCGGATTTCCTCTCCCTGCAGCGCGAGATCAATAGAGTTCTGTGGCTTTTTCATTCTGGCACCCTGCTGAAATGGCGGTAGTGATCGGTGGTTATCCATACGGGCGGCGCAGTGGCGCCTGCGGTTTTGGCGAAAACAAGTCTGCGAGCGCCGCGCTGATGGCCGTCGTAGTCGATATCGGCTTCGATATAACGACCATTTTCTGATCGTGGAAGTCTGTTTTCGCGGTTGCCGAAGCGATCGCCACCAATGCTTGAGCCGGGAGCATACTTCCACAACGATGTTCCGGGTGTCCACCCCCTGCTCCGCGCCTGGGCCTTGGTCAGATAACAATCGGGAAGCCGATGGCGCGAGCGGATATGGGCCACGGTTTCGGCAAATGCTTCGGGATAGCGCAATCCTTTGCTGCGCGCGTAGCTGATTAGGCTGGACAGCCCTTCGCGGGGGAACCTCAGCCCGCTGCCACAGACCCTGTCTGCTGAAATTGTTCCGGGAGACTGATGTCCACCGCCCCTGCCTGACGCGGTCCTGTGTGGCGGCTCTGTGTACCAGGCAAAGCCGATGATGAGGGCCAGAACGACCCATGTAAGCAGTTTTCTGGTACGCCGGTTCACCTGTTCAAAGCCCGTCGCTATCTATGCAGCTGCCGCAAATGCTGGCCGAGCCCGGGGGCCGAAGACGGCGGGCGACTGCCCCCCCCTGTCTGTCCCCTGCTGCCGGGTCTCAGTTCATATCCTTGTCTTTTGCGGCCTCTTTCCAGCCAGCAGGCAGATGATGGGAAATGCCTTTGTGGCATTCGATGCAGGACAAACCCTGTTCAAACGCCTTTTCATGACGATCGGCGCTGCGCGGCTCCTGTTTTGATATGTCCATGTTCAGTGGCTTGTGACAGTTTTTACACTCTTTGGAGCCATTTTCCTTCATGCGTTTCCATTCCAGCTTGGCCATTCTCAGCCGATTGGCTTCAAATTTCTCGGGGGTGGAAATGGTCCCCTTCATTTTTGATGTCAGTTCACGAATGGTGGCGGACAGTTTTACCGGAACCATGTGCTTCCAGTCCCGGGGAATATGACAGTCGGCGCAAGTTGCCCGAACGCCGGTGCGGTTGGTGTAGTGAATGGTTTCCTGCAGTTCATCGAAGGATTGTTTGTGTTCATGGCAGGAAACACAGAACTCCTCGGAATTGGACGCGGCCATTCCCCAGTTGAACCCGCCCCACAGCAGTATGCCGATAATGATGCCGAGTAACACACTGCCGATTTTTCCCTGCTGCTTGCGGAGTGAATATCGTATGTCTTTCATGATCGTTCTCCCTTGACTTTATTATTTGCCGTAGGTGTTCTTTACCAACGGCTGAGCGTTGGCCTGGGGAACATGACACTGGGTACAAAAATATCGTCCGGCTACAATGGTTTTGGACTTTTCGCCGTTTCGCTTGATGAAATGGGACTTGGGAGGCTTTGGCGCATTTTCGACCTTTGCATCAGCCCGACTGTGACATTTCAGGCAGCCATTCTCCCGCAGGGTAATACGATCCTTGTCGATGCTATGTGGAATCAGAGGCGGCTGATTCTCCCAGTTTTCATCGATGCCGCCATCCACCGCCATGGTGCGTTTGACCGGAAAAGGCTCCGATTTACTGTCCAGATCAACATCGCCGCGTAGCGAGACGACGTCTACGGCCAGCGCGGATGCGCTACCAACAAGCAATCCCAAACCAGCCAGCATGATTATTGGCATTGTTTTATTCATGGCTTTGCCCTCCATCAAAGGAAACAATTCAAATTATAAATGCATCATTGTCAACAATATGCGCGCTAATACACGGCGTATTGCGTGTCAGCTCCGGCCCCATCAAGCCTTGACAATTTTAACGACGCATTTTTTGAAATCCGTTTCCTTGGATAACGGATCCGTGGCGTCGAGAATGAGTTTGTTCACCAGGCGGCTGGCGTCAAACCACGGGACAAACACCAGGCCCTGTGGCGGCTTGTTTCTGCCGCGGGTCTGGACCCGGGTGACTATTTCACCCCTGGGGCTGATGATGCGAACCTTGGATCCGTTCTGCAGTTTGCGTTCGCGGGCGTCGTTAGGATTCATGTAGACCAGCGCATCGGGGACAGCGCGGTAAAGTTCAGGTACGCGGCGCGTCATCGAGCCGGAATGCCAGTGCTCCAGCACCCGGCCGGAACAAAGCCAGAGGTCATATTCATCGTTCGGTGTTTCCGCGGGCGGCTCATAGGGAGCGAATATGATATTGGCCCGACCGTCTTTTTTTCCATAGAAATAGACATCGCCCTTTTTGATGTCGGGTTTGTAGTCGCGGACATGCGGGTCGTAACCTTCGCGGAAGCGCCACAGGGTTTCCTTGCCGTTGATAACCGGCCAGCGCAGTCCCCTGGCCTTGTGGTATGCGTCGAATGGTGCCTGCTCATGGCCCTTTTTCGGGCCTTCTGTCTGGAACCGGCGGTATTCCTCGAACAGGCCCTTTTGCACATAGAACCCGAAGTCGGCGGATTCGTCGTTATCGTAGATGTTGCCATCCTGGTCGGTTATGTAATAGGCCGCCGCGCTTGCAGCAGGCGTTTGCTCCACAGCGTCGCTGGCTGTCTCCGAACCGGCTTCCTCGCCTGAGTCGTCCGACTCGCCGGTGACTGCCGCAGGTGGCGTTACTTCCGCGCCTGCGCCCTCTTCCGCCATCGCCAGTTTTGCCTCCGAAGCGCCGTAGGGAAACTGATTGACGTAGCCGTTTGCGTACAAGATATCGAACAGCGTTTTACCCCGATATTCCGGTTTTGCTGCAAGCAGTTCTTCGGGCCAGACTTCATCGGCGGTAAAACGTTTGGAAAATTCCATGATCTGCCAGACATCGGATTTGGCCTCGCCCGGCGCCTTGATTTGCTGGCGCCAGAACTGGGTGCGCCTTTCCGCGTTGCCGTATGCGCCCTCTTTTTCGGTCCACATGGCTGTGGGCAAGACCAGATCCGCAGCCTGGGCGGATACCGTGGGATAAGGGTCAGAAACCACGACAAAGTTTTCCGGGTCGCGCCAGCCGGGCAAGCCTTCTTCGTTCATGTTGGGTCCGGCCTGCATGTTGTTGTTGCACATGACCCAGAAGCAGTTGAGCTTTTTGTCTTTCAGTTTGCGGTGCATCAGCACGGCGTGGTAGCCCTTCTTCCCGGGCAGGGTGCCTGCGGGCAGATTCCAGACTTTCTCGGCAAAATCCCGGTGCGGTTTTTTCATCACCACATAATCGGCCGGCAGACGGTGGGAGAATGTGCCCACTTCACGTGCAGTACCGCAGGCGGAGGGCTGGCCGGTGAGCGAAAACGGACTATTGCCCGGCTCGGCAATCTTGCCCATGAGCAGATGGATATTGTAAACATTGCCGTTTACCCAGACGCCGCGCGTATGCTGATTGAAACCCATGGTCCACAACGACATGACTTTTTTCTTGGGATCGGCATACACCCTGGCCAGCCATTCCAGTTTTTCTTTCGGTACCCCGGATTTTTCCGACACATATTCCAGTGTGTAGGGCTCCACGGATTTGGCGTATTCCTCGAACGTGATGGCGCTCAGTTTGCCCTTGCCGGCGTTCTTGGCTGCTTTTTCGCGCGGGTCTTCGGGGCGCAGGCCATAACCGATATCGGTGGGCGTCTTCTTGAAATTGACATGGTCCTTGATGAACTGCTCGTTATATGCCTTGTTCTGGATAATGTAATTGGCGATATAGTTGGAAATCATCAAATCGGTCTGCGGCTCGAAGATGATGCCGTTGTCGGCCAGCTCGAAGCTGCGGTGTTCATAGGTCGACAATACATGCACTTCGGCGCCATCCTTGGTCAGGCGCGTGTCGGCCAGGCGCGACCAGAGTATGGGATGCATTTCAGCCATGTTGGAGCCCCACAACACGAAGACATCGGCATGCTCCAGATCGTCGTAGCAACCGGCCGGCTCATCAATGCCGAATCCGCGGATAAACGCGCCCACGGCCGAGGCCATGCAATGACGGGCATTGGGGTCGATATTGTTGGAACGAAAGCCCGCCTTCCACAGCTTTGACGCGGCATAGCCTTCCCAGACCGTCCACTGGCCCGAACCGAACATTCCCACTCGCGAGGTCAAGTTGTCTGCGGGCTTGCCCTTGTTTTCCTGTTTACTCTTGTCGATGGCGGCCTGCCATTTTTCCTTCATGACGGCAAAAGCCTCGTCCCAGGAAACCGGCTCGAATTCACCGTCCTTGTCAAATTTGCCGTCTTTCTTGCGCAACAATGGCTGAGTGAGGCGGTCTTCGCCATAGGGGATTTTCGACAGAAAATAACCCTTGATACAGTTCAGGCCTTTGTTTACCGGCGCATCCGGGTCACCCTGTGTGGCGACGATCCTGCCATTGCGCGTGCCCACGAGTACGCTGCAGCCGGTGCCGCAAAAACGGCAAGGCGCCTTGTCCCAGCGAATGCCGGAGTCATCCTCCGCGTCGATGGCTGCCATGGCTTTGTTCGCTGGCAGCGTAATGCCCGCCGTGGCCGCTGCTGCCGTGATTGCCTGGGTCTTGATAAAATCGCGTCGGTTGAGTTTCATTGTTTTCCTCCATCGGTGACGGGCAACTCATTGTCTTCATGATATTCGAATACCAGTGAAGAGCTGAGCACGCCGTCCATAGTGCTCATGTTCATTATTGTATCGCTGCAGTGTTTGCGGTCGGGGTGGTCGATGCTGACAATCAGTTTGCCGGCGTCGTTGCTGGCGTGAACCTCCACGCCGGCAATTTTTTTCAGATCGCCGGAAAGCTGCCGCTGTTTTTCCGGCGTGGTCTGCACAACAAGACTGCATATGGTCATGCGGTGAGTCGCTCCAGTGGTGCGGTATTGAATGCTGGCTGAGCAGCATGCATGACTGGCGCAAACCATGCTCGTGCCTGGATTACAGGCACTTGCTTTTCATCCTGCCGGGCAATGCTGCTGTTGAGTAACCGTGATTCATGAAAACGCCGTGTCGTTATTAGAGAATTAGCGTGATCGCAATAGTATGCTTATTTTGCTATATGCGCGAATTGATAAATATCAAAAACAGGGAAATTATTCCGCAGCGTTCAGCGAGCCGGTTTGCCTGATTGATCAACCCCCGGTAGAAGACATGAAACGCACAACCGTACCCGGTTTGTCCCTGAATTCATGTTTCTTTGGTTTCAGCGCCAGCGCTTCGACGATGGCTGCTTTCAGACCATCGTTATCAATCCCGTTGCGCAACAGCGGCTTCAGCGCATAACTGTTCTCCTGACCCAGGCAGAGATACAGGGTGCCATCCACCGCCAGGCGAATTCGATTACAGGTTTCACAGAAATGCTGCGAAATCGGTGTAATGAAGCCGATATTGACATCGGTATTTTCAATGCTGAAGTAACGCGCCGGCCCGCCGCCTTTCATCACGCTGGGAATCAGGCTGAATTTCCGTTCCAGGCGTTTTTTCACGGTGTCCAGGTCGAGATAGCGATCACTGGCGTCGCGGCCGGCATCGCCCACGGGCATGGTTTCGATATAACGCAGGGTAAAGCCGTGTTCTATACAGAACTCGGCCATATCGACCACTTCGTCATCATTCATCCCTTTCATGACCACCATATTGATTTTCACCGGCTCCAGGCCCGCTTCGCGCGTGGCCATGAGGCCGTCCAGTACCGGCTGCAGCTCGGCATTGGTGATCTTCCGGAAGCGGTCGGGGTGCAGTGTATCAAGGCTGACGTTGACACGGCTGATTCCCGCCGCTTTCAGAGCGCGGGCATGGGGCGCCAGCAGGCTGGCGTTGGTACTCAATGAAAGGTCATCGATATTGCCCAGGTGGCCGATGCGGTGAGCGATCTCCGGCAGGTCCCTGCGTACCAGCGGCTCGCCTCCGGTGAGACGTATGCGGCGTACGCCCAGCTCAGAAAAAGCCCGGATCACCCGAACCAGCTCGTCGGCGCTGAGATAGTTCCCGGCGGGCTCGAAATCTTTTGCGCCTTTGGGCAGGCAATAAAAACAGCGAAAGTTGCATTTGTCGGTCAGCGATACGCGCACGTAGTCTATCACCCTGCCAAACGGATCTATGAGCTTCGGCCTGTTCTGTTTCGTCATCAGAGCGCCTGTTCCATACGTGTGCCTTTACCGGCATTCTATCGCGATACCCCGCAGAGTAAATGATAAAACACAATAAAACGCGAAACAGCCGGGTTTTCAGGCCTGAAATCAACAGCATTGTTGTACTCATGGTGTTGTACTCGCGGCGCCAATTTCCGTAGAATCCGCGGCCAACCCAATGATCTTTCCTGGAGACTTTCGTGGATCTTTCTATCGTCATCCCGCTGCTCAATGAAGAAGACAATATACCGCCGCTATATGAGTCCCTCAAGGCGGTGCTGGATGGCATGGACGTGTCCTATGAAATCATCATCATCGACGATGGCAGCACGGACCGGTCCTATGAAATTCTTCAGCAGCTGGCGGCCAGGGACAAGTCGCTGATCGTGATCCGTTTCCGGCGTAATTTCGGCCAGACCGCCGGTCTGGCGGCCGGTTTCGATCAGGCTGAAGGCGATGTGGTGATCACCATGGATGCAGATCTGCAGAACGACCCGAAAGACATCCCCAGGTTACTGGACAAAATCAACGAGGGCTATGATCTGGTGGCCGGCTGGCGTTATGATCGCCAGGATGCCGAAATATCCCGCAAGCTGCCGTCCCGCATCGCCAACGCGCTGATTTCCAGGACCACCGATGTCAAGCTGCATGACTATGGCTGCACCCTGAAGGCGTTTCGCAAGGAAGTGGTGAAAAACATCAACCTTTATGGTGAACTGCACCGCTTCATCCCCGCCATCGCCAGCTGGATGGGTGTCAAGATCGCCGAAGTCAAGGTCAATCACCATGCGCGCATACACGGCGAATCCAAATACAACATATCCCGCACGCCGCGGGTGCTGCTGGATTTGTTCACGGTCAAGTTCCTGCTCAGCTATTCCGCCAAGCCTTTGCAGTTTTTTGGCAAGTTCGGTCTGATTTCGGGCGGCATCGGCTTGCTCATGATGCTGTGGCTGATCGGCCAGCGTTTGTTTACCGACACGGCGCTTTCCGACAAACCTTCGCTGCTGATCGCCATCATGCTGATACTGGTGGGCGTGCAGTTTATTTCCTTCGGTCTGCTGGGCGAGATGATGACCCGGACCTATCATGAAACGCAGAAGAAAAGCGTCTATGTCGTGCGGGACATATTGAACGGCTGATGAACGATGCGCCGCGGGTTTGCGCCATTATTGTCGCTTTCAATCCTGATGCCGGTGCGCTGGAAGACACGCTACGGGGCATTCGG
>JALXFQ010000089.1 GCA_027067235.1 Gammaproteobacteria bacterium | reverse complement strand
ATATAATTTTACACATCCATCTTTATCGGCGGAGTTTTAACAAGTAGTTACCGATGAAGATCCATCTTCTCGCACCACAAGGAAGGCCAGATGCTGATCTTTCCGGTACTGTAACCTGACGTCTGGAAATTCTGCCGGCGATTGCGCTGTGCGCCCCTGCCGGGGCATGCCCCGGCAGGGGCGGTCCATTCTGGTATTCCATGGAGTTGCAAAACCAACCGTGGAGGACCGGGAATGGACAGAGGGAAGAATACAGGCGTTGAGGCCATCTTGGAACAGCTGATCGAACATGGGGCGGACGACATGGCGAACATCTTCGCCCGAGCCTTCGAGCTGGCCATGCGGATCGAGCGCGAACGCTTTCTCGGCGCGGGCCATTACGAGCGCACGGCCGGCCGCCGGGGTTATGCCAACGGCAGCAAGCCCAAGCGGATCGACACGCCGGCCGGCACGGTCACGGTGCAGGTGCCCAAGACGGCCGGGCATGACGGCGAACCCTTCTACCCGCAGTCCCTGGAGCGCGGCCGCCGGTCGGTACGCGCGGTGATGCTGGCGGTGGCCGAGATGTACATCAAGGGCGTTTCCACGCGCGAGGTGGAAGTCGTGATGCGCGAGTTCGGCATCGAAAGCCTGTCTTCTTCGCAGGTCAGCCGCGCCATGAAACTTCTCGACGAAGAACTGGAGGCCTGGCGCAGCCGCCCCCTCGGGGAGGTCCGCTATCTCTTCCTCGATGCCCGCTACGAGAAGGTGCGCATCGGCGGCGTGGTTCGCGATGCGGCCGTGCTTTCGGCCATCGGCATCGGCCCGGACGCGCGGCGGCGGGTGCTGGGCGTCTCGGTGGCCCTGTCGGAGGCAGAGGTGCACTGGCGGGCCTTCCTGGAGAACCTGCAGGCGCGCGGCCTGCATGGGGTAGAATATGTCGTCTCCGACGATCATGCCGGCCTGCGGGCAGCGCGCCGGGCCGTGCTGGGCGGCGCCAAATGGCAGCGCTGCCAGTTCCATCTGGCGCAGAACGCCATCCATCACGCACCGAATGCCGCCATCCGCAAACGCATCGGCACCGAGCTGCGTGCCGTCTGGAATGCCTGCGACCTGCCCAAGGCGGAGGCCGCCTTGGCGGAGCTGGTCGAAACCTACCGCGACGCAGCCCCGAAGCTGGCCGGATGGCTGGAGGAAAACGTGCCCGAAAGCCTCACCGTCTTTGCCCTGCCCGGCCACCACCGCCGCCGCCTGCGCACATCAAACCCGATCGAGCGCGCCATCCAGCAGGAGCTCAAACGCCGCACCGTCAAGGTCAGGGTCTTTCCGAACGAAGAATCACTGGAACGCCTCGTCAGCGCCGTGCTGGTCGAGATCGACGAAAAATGGGCCGTCGACACAAAGGCCTACATCAAATGGGAATGCCAGGATGACTGATCAGCACAAATCCGAATTTCCAGACAGCAGGTTGCGTAATCAAATGTCGAAACGCTTCTACAACCTTTTCTTCATAGAGCCGGCTTGCCGGAAGTTTGCACCAACCACGTTTGGGATCGAAGCCGACTAGCTGAAACGAACTGCGCCCGTTTTGCCAGCGTTTGATTATGCCACGATCCTCAAGCAGACACAGCCCTTTGGATAATTTCGCACGGCTGATATCCGTTGCCTTGCAGAGATCATCATAGGTCATTTTGGCCATGCCGGTGTCCTCATCCGCATGATGCGCAATCACGATTAAAGCCATCAGCGCCGCCGTGTTATCCGACCCGCCGTTCTTCCACAGGAATTTCTTCAAACCACCATTCTCAATCCAGCGAGAAGGCAGTTTTACCCATTTTCGCATCATTACTTCTCCTTCCTGACAACGACCAGCATTGCATAGATCGCGAATGCGGCTAGGGCGAAGGCCGCCAAAATCTGCACCACATCCAGCACTTCGGGCGGCAGGCCGGAAAGCATTACACCAATGTTAGTCACATGTTTCATTAATCCCTCCATTGCTGTTTCGGGTTTCTCAGATTGAAAAATAGACCGAGGCTGCATGGATTCTAGAAACAGTTTCACCAATATTTTTGCTGATATCCCAAGAAAATAATTTTTTTCAAATAATTAACATCTGGAACAAGAGACTATAAAAGTTCCTGATACAGTTCGCGAAGTTGCCTTGATGAACTATATGCTGGATTTTTGGCTTCGACTGGCCATTCTCAAGCGTTTATCAATTAAGAATATGAAAGAATCAGAACCATTATGCTTACAGTTTTGATCTTTCCCATGATCCTCGGTATGATATATTCATACCGGCAGAAGGAAAGCAAAACACATGCCTACCGTCACGAAACGAACCGTCAGTCTGCCCGAAGAGCACGCTGCCTATATCGACGAGATGGTTGCGTCCGGGGCATTCGCATCAGCCAGCGAAGTGGTGCGTGCCGGTCTGCGGGCACTTCAAGAGCGTGAAGCCGCCATTGATCGTTGGCTGCGCAAGGAGGTTGCGCAGGTTTATGACGCCATGAAGGCGGATCCTTCTCGGGCCATTCCAGCAAAGCAGGTTTTCGATAACCTTCGCCAACATCACGCCGCGCAGACGTTGGACGAAGATTGATAGAATACGAAGTATTTTTCGCTCCAGAAGCGCAAGATGATCTGCAAGCGATCTATGACTGGATTGCCGACGCCACCTC
>JALXFQ010000088.1 GCA_027067235.1 Gammaproteobacteria bacterium | reverse complement strand
GGCCTCTGCCGCGTGAAGGATTTAAGGGACGCATAAGCGGCGACAACCTGGATTTGTCGGGCGATACCAGCAGCGCCGGGTTTGGTTCGCATATTCCCGACCCCTACCTTGGCTTTGGTTATACGCTGGAACACAAAAACAGCGGCTGGCGCGTGGATCTGGGCGCCACGCTGAATTTCCTGGCGCTGGAATCCGTCGTCCACAAAGGTATCGACCTGCCTGTTTATCTGAATGTTTCGTTCAAACTGAACTGAGTGGGCCGTTTGCCGGGAGCGACCGGCGCTGTCAAATCAGGGAGTTCGCAGCTCGCTAATCAAGCCGTCATTCAGCCAGCGCTTGAGCATGCCGGCTACACGCAGCGGGGCGTTTTCGGCATCCACCCACTCGAGGATGGATTCACTGATGTCGGCGAAGTTGGCGCCGTCGGCCAGCGCGTCGAAGGCGACGGCTTCGTCCACATCCATGGAGCGCCACCAGGTCTGGTAATCGCCCTTGCGCCATAATACCCACGGCACCGGATATTCGCCTTTTTCCGGTGCGGGCGGTTCTTCGTCTTTTTCCACTTCACGGCGGATGGCGTTGACGTTCCAGCTGCAATCCAGCCGGTGTACCGAAGGGTGCAGGGTGAAGGTCAGCTCGCCCCAGGCTTGTGGCGGCACAGCGGCCATGTCTTCCTCGCTGACGACCGGCGCTTCGGCTGCGTCGAAAACCAGCGTGCGCAGCCATTCCAGTTCTGCCATTTCGCCCAGTATGGTTTCACTGGACCAGGGCGGGTTGTTGCGCATGAAGTCTGCCATGCGGTCGCCAAACCAGCGGATAGAGCGATAAGACGATGGATGGGCGTCGATATAGGCGCGTCCGGCTCTGAGAAATTCTTCATCGCCCAGCAGCGTATGCAGGCCGGGGTAGGTGTCTTCCAGCGCTTCCATCAGCCGCAGCCAGTAGGAGTCGGCATAAAGCTCCAGCCGCGTACGGGCGTCCACGCGCTCGTCGCCGATAACCTGGTCGTCCATGCCGTGATCGTGGGTGAGGAGGAAGCGCTGAAAATCTTCCTGTAATTGCTGCAAAGTTCCCATTGTTTATTTACCTGAACAAGTTTGAGGCGGACTGTTTCAAATTCGGGACTCCTGCGCATGACGGTTCGGCGGAATCCTGTCGCTCGCGGGATGCGCAGCCCGCTCCACTTTCCGGGCAATACTTTTCGCCACCTGCAGTTCGTCGTAAAGCTCCTCGAATGGCGGAATATTGTCGTCGCGTTCGATCATGGTGGAAACCGGGCCGAGTTTCGTCACGGTGTATTCGTACAGTTCCCACACCGGGTCGATAATGGGATGGTCGTGGGTGTCGATAATGTATTCGCCGTGATTGGTGTGGCCGGCCAGATGGTGCTGCCACACGCGCGCCGGATCGACGGAATCAATATATTCCTTCGGGTCGAACTGGTGATTGAATCCGCTGACGTAAATATTGTTCACATCCAGCAGCATCAGCGCGTCGGCCTTTTCGATAACCAGATTGTAGAATTCCCACTCGGTCATTTCCGACTGCTTGTAGGTCAGGTAGCTGGACACATTTTCGATCAGTATGCGCTGACCAAGATAATCCTGCACTTGCCGGATTTTGCCGGCGATGTGTTCAGCAGCTTCTTCCGTATAGGGCATGGGCAACAGGTCGTGCATGTTGGTGCCGTGGACGCCGGTCCAGCACAGGTGGTCGGAGACCCATTCCGGCTGCACATGGTCGATCAGCGCCTTGAGGTCTTTCAGATAGTCGTAATCCAGCGGGTCGGTGCTGCCGATGGACATGGAAACGCCGTGCATGACCATGGGGTAATCTGCACGAATTTTATCCAGGTGATACAGCGGTTTGCCGCCGGGCACCATGTAGTTCTCGCTGAGTATTTCAAACCAGTCAACATCCGGTTTGTGCTCAATAATATGGGGGTAATGGTCCGGCCGCAGACCGAGGCCAAATCCAAGATAGGGACGTTGTTCGGTAGAGCTCATTGTTTTTTTCCTGAATAACTGGCCGCTCCTGCACATCCATGCGCTTGCGGCATACCGTCCATCCATGGACATGAAAAAGGCCCCGTCAGAGAACTGACGAGGCCTTCAAGTCTAGCAGCTTACTCCGACAGAGAGCGAACGGAACCGCCGATGGCTTCGCACGACTCTTTGGACATTTTCACCATGCCTTTGCCCTTGCAGGCGTTGTGACCCTTGCAGGCGTTATCGGCGGTTTTGCACATGCCCTTGCCTTTACAGGCGTTGACGCCCATGCAGCCTACAGCGGTGTATTCGTCAGCGCTTGCGGTCACAGGTGCGGTGGCAAACAGGGTGGCTGCGGCAGCGGCCAAAGCGAGGCCGGTCAGTTTTTTTGATGTGTTCATGAGTTTTATCCTTCCAGATGTTGTAAGTGTGTATCGATCAGAATGCTGTTGGCTGAACGATGATTTTTCACATTCGCCGGCTTTGCAACGAATGTACTGCCTTTTACGCGCCGTGATCGCTGCGTGGATGCAGCGCGAGTAAAATTTTTTATTGCAGGGGATTTGCTGGAAATCAGCGCAATGCCGTCTAAGCTTGGGTTGTCGGGCCTGCCTGTCGTCATTTGGCGACAGGTTTGCGGATAAAAAAAGGATCACTCATTTAACAACACGGATATTC
>JALXFQ010000087.1 GCA_027067235.1 Gammaproteobacteria bacterium | reverse complement strand
TGACTGCTCCTTGCCACCTCAATCAGTTGCCTGATCTGATCCGGCGTGGTGGGGAAGACAACCGCCAGGGGTGACAGCTGCCGGCGTGAATTGTCGAAACCATAGGCCCAGCAATCGGCCGGGTCGAGCAGCAGGTTGGTGGGCCCCAGTATGTCAGCGAGGCGCCCGGCGAGGCTATCCGACAGCACGAATGCGTGCCAGCAGATCGGTGGTGGAACGCTGGAACCGGAACGGGATGGAGTGTACTTCGCCGCCATGGCCAAGGACAAATTCCGCGCCGACAATACGTTCCGGCGGCCAGTCGCCGCCCTTGACCAGATGCTCCGGTCGAATCTGCTCGATCAGGTGCATCGGCGTGTCATCTTCAAAAGGAACCGCCAACGAAACGCAGCGCAGTGCCGCCAGCACGGCGAGGCGGTCTTGCAGAGGATTGATCGGCCGGTCAGGGCCTTTTTCCAGGCGTCTGACCGATGCGTCGGAATTGACGCCGACCACCAGTGACTGCCCCAATGCAGCGGCTTTCTCCAGATAGTCCACATGGCCGCGATGCAGCAGATCGAAACAGCCGTTGGTGAACACCAGCGGCCGGGCCAGGCGGTCAATGTGTTCGCCCAGATTCTCCGTGTCGAGCGTGTAGTGATCGGCGTAGCTGGTCAAGATGACGGCTGCTGCCCGATGATCTCGAAGATTTTCACCACCCGGCGTACGCCACGCACGCTTCGAGCCGCCTCGGCGGCGGCGTCGGCTTCTATCTGGGTAACGCGTCCCAGCAGATAAACTACGCTGTTTTCGGTAATGACCTTGATTTTGGTAGCGTTCAGGTTGGGCGTCTTGAACAGCTTGGTCTTGACCTTGGTGGTCAGCCAGGCGTCGTGGTTGCGGCTGGGCAGCGAGGATTTTTCCTGGATGCGCACTTCATCAACCACCTGGCGCACCTGGTTCTGACTCTTGGCGTACAGAATCACGCGTTCTTTCAGTGCTTCGCTGGGCGCTTCGCCAGTGACCAGCACGATACCGTTCATGCTGGTGAAATTCACATGCACCTTGCCGCGCAGTTGCGGGTCGGTCAGGGTCGCTGTTTTGAGCTTGACCTCGATCAGGTTGTCGTCGATGAAGCGGCCGACGCTGCGGCGGTCATTGGCCACGCTGATGGTTGTGACTGCCGCCGTGCCAACTGCGACGGAGGCGCAGCCGGATGACAAAACGACAATCGCCGCAGCGCCTGCCAGAATGAGTTTGCCGGAGAAAGATTTCATGCTTGTTTCCTTGTGTGATTAGCTGTTCAACAAAAGCTGGCGATCAATAAGATCGCATAAACAGTGGATGATTATACCGTGAACTTCCTGAATGCGCGCGGTGGAGGCGCAGGGCACGCAGATGTCAAAATCAGCTTCCTGCAGGGTCTCGCTGAGTTTGCCGCCATCGCGGCCGCCCAGGCCGATAACCAGCATGCCGCGGCCATGCGCTGCCTTTACTGCCTCGATAATGCTGGGCGAGTTTCCGGACGTGGATATGGCTACCAGTATGTCGCCTTCCTGACCCAGCGCGCGCACCTGTTTGCTGAATACCTGCCTGAACTGGTAGTCATTGGCAATGGATGTCAGCGTCGATGTATCGGTACACAGGGACAGGGCCGGCAGGCCGGGTCGCTCCATTTCGAAGCGATTCAGCATTTCCGAGGAAAAATGCTGGGCGTCGGCGGCTGACCCGCCGTTGCCGCAAATCAGCAGTTTGCCGTCGCGGCGCAGCATGTCGACAATGGCGGCGGCGGCGTCCGCTATCGTCGGGGAAAGGCTGTCGGCGCACTGCAGTATCTGCTCGGCGCTGTCCTGAAAATTCTGTTTTACGCGTTGTGCCGGGTCGCTCATGTCGTTTCCTGAAAGGCGTCTTTGATCCAGCGGAATTGCCAGTGGTCTGTATTGTCCCTGCTTACCGCCACCACGTCGAAGCGGCAGGGCTGGTCAGCCGGGTTGTGTTGCAGATAGACATTGGCGGCATTGATCAGTTTCCTCTGTTTGCGATAATCCACCGAATCGGCGCCGTCGCCGAAATGCGGATTGCTGCGGTAGCGTATTTCCACGAAAACCAGCGCTTTGCTGTCGCGCATGATCAGGTCGATTTCGCCCTGCGGACAGCGAAAATTCTTTTCCACCAGCTTCAGGCGCTGGCCGCGCAGATAGCGCAACGACGCTTTTTCCGCCTGTTCGCCTCGCGCCAGATGCGGTGCCCGGGGCAGGCTGTTTTTCAGCCAGTTCACCGGTTTTCGCTCGCCGGTATCGAAGCGTCGGCCGGGCCCTGGTCGCCGAATGAGTTGTCGATCAACTGCGCAACGCCGTGGCGGAACTGCGCCCAGGCCAGCCAGCGCTGAAAGCGGCCGTCGGGCTGCAACTGCAAGCGGCCGGTAACACCCTGCATTTCCACCGGTTGCGCCAGACCGCCACTCAGATAGGGAATGAGCTGGTAGGCATCCACGCCAAGCGCATACAGACGGCTGGTCTGGTCTGGCGCGTAACCTGCTTGCCGCAACAGGGTCCTGATCTCGTTAACACGTCTGTCGCCGCCCAGTATCCAGGGCATGTCGCCGAAAACAAGTTTATTCAGATCGGCGTCGCGTATCTTGTTCGGGCGGCCGCTGTAGATACTGGAAATGGAATATACCGGCATGCGCAG
>JALXFQ010000086.1 GCA_027067235.1 Gammaproteobacteria bacterium | reverse complement strand
AGCCAGAGCAGCCTGATTGTTGATGCAGACGCGCTCAACCTGCTGGCGCAAGACCCGACAGCTCGAGACCACTGGATACTGACGCCTCACCCCGGCGAGGCTGCGCGTTTACTGGGTTGCACTACGGATGAGATACAGCGGGATCGCTATGCCGCCGTGCGCGAACTGCAGAAAAAATTCGGCGGCGTTATTCTGCTCAAGGGCGCGGGAACGCTGGTGGATGATGGCAACAGCATCAGCGTCAATCCAACAGGTAATCCCGGCATGGCGACGGGCGGCATGGGCGATGTGCTGACCGGCATCATCGCCGCCCTGCTGGCTCAGGGGATGCCTCTGGCCACGGCAGCCCGGGCCGGCGCCTGGCTGCATGGCGCTGCCGCGGACGATGCTGCGATGTCGGGTGAAATCGGCCTGCTGCCTGCCGATCTCATGCCGTTTTTGCAAAGCCGCATGAATACGGCCTAGCGCCCGTGGGCCGGAAATACGATTGCCGGGCGCACCCAGGCCTGCCACCAGAGCCTGCTCAGGCTGTCCAGCTCTCGGTACTGTAGCGGCTGACTTGCAGCGAATCAGACCAGTAGTCTGGCGGCAGACCAGCTTTCTGTTTCAGGTGCCGTACGAAGCTTTCCGGCTCCGGCAGGCTTTCCCACACCGAAGGCAGAAATGTCCCGCGATGATGGCCATCTTCCAGAATCAGGCCATCTTCCCCGGGTTTTAACTGGCGCACAAGATCCTGCTCCGATGCGAATTGCATGGGCTCTGGCTCACCAAGAACAGAAATATGCAGCGTCAGATCATCCAGCTCCGACGCCTGCAGGGGTGGAAAGCGCGGGTCGCGAAACGCCGCAGCAAACGCGTTTTGCGCCACATCTTCAGCCAGCGCCCGGCGCGCTTCCAGACTACCGATGCATCCACGCAAATGGCCGTTTTTATTCAGGGTCACAAAAGTAGCGCCTGGCTGGCGCAGTTTTTCCGGCAATACCGCCAGATCAGTCTTCACTGGCCGCCCCTGCTGCAAGCCATGCTTGATGGACTGCAAGGCTATCTGGTTGAGCAGCCCGCGTTGTTCGGCGTCATAGCTCATTGTGGCGCCTCCCGGTTTTGAGAAGGATAGAACAACCAGGAACCGTATCCCACCACTCTGGATTTGTCGCCGGCGGTATCGCCCGAATTGCGCAGATCCACTTCTACCGGGGTCAGGTTGTGCTCGCGAGCGGACATCAACAGACCACGTAGCGGGAACGCGCCGCAGGCCTGCTCCGACGAAATATCCCGGTAATCCATGGCCTCGATTTTGCGCGCTGTTTCGCTGTCAATCTGTCGCGCTGTATTATAGCTGTGGTAGTGGCTCAGATCGGAGCTGACAACAATCAGGGTCTCCGGATCAGTAATGTACATATTCAGCAGGGCGGCAACATCTTCCGGTTCTGCCTGGCCCACCACGAATGGCAACAGACTGAACTCTCCCAGTTCTTTTTGCAGAAAAGGCAAATGCACTTCCAGCGAATGCTCCTGCGCATGGGCTTCATCAAGATAGCCCACGTCCGGCAGCAGTTCTACCGCTGTGGCGATGGCATCGGCGTCTACCGGTATATCCCCCAGTGGCGTGCGAAAAACATCAGCCGTGCTCGCAGCTATGCCGTGAAAACCCACCCGATGACTGGGCCCCAGCAACACCACGCGTCTGATTTTACCGCGCAAAGGCGCCAGCGATGCATAGGCGCTGGCTGCCACCGGGCCCGAATACACATAACCCGCATGCGGGGCGATGATTGCTCTTGGCGGCGCGTGAACTTTCGCTTCACTCAGAAAACCGCTAATCATGTGATCCAGAGTTGCCGGATCCTGTGGATAGAATTGACCCGCTACCGCCGCTGGTCGTACTCTGTATTCTGTCGAATTCATTGGTCTGGCCTCTTGTGCTATCGATGTTCACCCCTATATATCACTTAAGTAATATGGGCGGAAACAGGGAAAACAAGCGCCGCCACATCGGAACAAGGACAATGAACTCAAAAATTCCCGAAAGCCATCACCCGGCACGCTACTGGCACACGCTGGACGACGGTCGCATTCAATGCGATGTCTGCCCGCGTTACTGTCGGCTCAAAGAAGGCCAGCGCGGTCTTTGCTTCGTACGCAAGCGCGAAGGCGACGAACTGGTGCTTACGACTTATGGGCGTTCCAGCGGATTCGCCATTGATCCCATCGAAAAGAAACCCCTGAACCATTTCCTGCCCGGTACGCCGGTGCTGTCGTTCGGCACAGCCGGCTGCAATCTGTCCTGCAAATTCTGCCAGAACTGGGACATCAGCAAATCCCGCGAGATGGACACGCTGATGGAGCAGGCTTCGCCGAAAACCATTGCGCGCGCGGCCAGAGAGCTGGGCTGTCGCAGCGTGGCGTACACCTATAACGACCCGGTCATTTTTCTCGAATATGCCGTGGATACCGCAAAAGAATGCCGCGAGGCGGGTACCAAAAACGTGGCGGTCACCGCCGGCTACATCACTGAAGACGCGCGCGGCGAGTTCTTTGAATACATGGACGCGGTGAATGTGGATCTGAAAAGTTTTACCAACGAGTTTTACAAAAAGCTCTGCGCCGGCGAGCTGGAGCCGGTGCTGGATACGCTGAAATATATCAGACACGAAACCGACGCATGGCTGGAGAT
>JALXFQ010000085.1 GCA_027067235.1 Gammaproteobacteria bacterium | reverse complement strand
AATGTCGGCAAAATCAACCGCCAGCAGGTCCAGATCCTCACGCCGCGGTTTTCGCGGCAGTGCAGCAAGCGCTTGTTTCATCAGTTTCAGGCTCTGCCCGGCCTTTTCCGATGTGGGCCGCAGAGCCAGGTTGTTCGGGAAATCCACTTCCCTGAGCGCGGCTATCAACCCTGCGTCCGGCTCGCGGTCGTGCAGTACTGCCAGTTGCCGCAAATCTTCGGCAACCGCCTTTCTGAACGCCATAAGTTCATCATTCGCCATCATCCCACCTTGCCCTTGCTGTGGGCGACAAAGCGAATGGATGGATTGGTCAGTTCCGGATCGGCCATGCTTTTCACCTGCCGGACCAGGGATTCCCGGGGGCCTACCGCCTTGCTCTGGTATTTGCCCGAATCCATATCAGCAATAACGCCTATATCCAACACCCGCATCATACAGGCCATGACGCAGTACGGCTTTCTGCCGGCATCTATTTCGTCAACGCAAAGGTTGCATTTCTTGACGATATTCTCGTTTGGATCGAATTGCGGAGCGCCGAACGGACAGGCCGCTTCACAACGCCGGCAACCGATACACAGGGTGGAATCAATATCGACGATGCCGTCTTTCTTGCGCTTGAATATGGCGCCCGTGGGACAGGTTGGCAGACAGGCCGGCTCGGCGCAGTGGTTGCAGGACATGTTGACCTTGTAGGCATAGACATCGGGAAAAGTGCCGCCTTCGATGTACATCACCCGGCGGAAACGTGGACCCGGCGGCAGGCCATTTTTGTCCTTGCAGGCCATCTCACAGGCGCGGCAGCCAATGCAGTCCACATTGTTGTGAACAAATCCCAGCTGCTTGTCCGGAACCACCGGTTTATAAACCACTTTCTTGCGGCGCTGCACCGCTTCTTTGACCAGCGCTTTTTTCTCTGCTGTTAACTGTTGTGCCATGTCACTCTCCCCCGTTACAGGTCACGTCTGAACACATGGGCGCGGGAGGTACCCTCCTTGTCCCACCCGGGTCTGTGTTCCAGACTGGTTTTTTTGATGTTACAAAGTACCGTGTTATAGGCAAAAGCGCCCGCCGGGCTGGGATCATCCTTGGTCAGCATATCCGGATTGCCGGCCCGGTCAACGCCGTTCTTGTCCAGATCCAGCCACACGCCTTCGAACAAAACGGCCACGCCGGGCATGCAGCGCTCGGTCACATAGACCGGCACCACCACCTTGCCGCGGTCATTGTATACCTCGACCACATCGCCGGTTTTCAGCCCCAGTTTCTTCGCATCCGAGGCATTGACCGTCACTTCCTGTTCATAGGTCTCGCGCAGCCACGGTATGTTGTTGAAAATGGAATGGGTACGCCAGCGCGGGTGCGGCGAGACCAGATGAAACGGATATTTCCTGGTTTTCTTTTTCTCGCCCAGGTATTCCCACGGTTCGATCCATTTCGGTATGGAAGGAATGTGAGACCCGTACTTGGTTTTTTTCCAGTCGCTGATCTGCGCCAGTTCGGTACACAGAATCTCGATCTTGCCGGAAGGCGTTTCAAACGGCTTGCCCTCCTCGATCTGTTCGTGGAACGCCACATGGGGTTTTTCGTCGATGAACTTGTAGATGCCGTGTTTCTTGAATTCATCCCAGGACATGGTGACGCCCTGATTCTTTTGCACGCCTGCCCACCAGTCCACCAGATAAGCCTCATCGACGGCATCATTGTCGTTGAAGTAGTTACGGTCGGCCTTGGGATTGTACATCTTGCCAAAGCGATTACCGCCAAGACGATAGGCAAGTTCGGTAAACACCTGCAGATCGGTCTTGCTTTCACCCAGTGGTTCGATCACCTTGGGCCGGTGGATATAGTAATGCCCCTTGTACCAGGGCAGGGCCACATCATGCCGCTCGAAGTGCGTGGCGATGGGAAGCAGCACATCCGCATACAGGCCCGTGGGCGTTATGGTGGAATCCATGCACACCGTTAAATCCAGCTTTTTGATCGCCTCGCGTTCCTTGTTGATATTGGTCAGTTGATTGAACCAGTCCGAGCCCTGCCAGAAGATGCCGCGAATATTCGGCACCACCCCGTCCAGCTTGTCATTGCGCGGCCACAATCCGGCTTCTTCGCGCTTGACATTGGGATAATTCAACACGATATGCGCCCAGCGATCCGACTTGATGGACGCCCACCATTTGTTGGCGTATTCATCGTAGGGATAGGCCACGCCCTGCGCGTACCAGGATTTGCCCACACCCTCGGCGCAGCCGCCGAGAATGCCAATGTTGCCAGTCATGGATTGCAGGGCGGCGCCCATGCGACTGTATTGCTCACCGTAGGCGTTACGGCCCGGTCCCCACGAGGCTTTCAGCGCCGCAGGCTTGGTGGTGGCGTACAGCTTGGCCAGCTTTTTGATATCGTCAGCCGACACGCCGCATATTTCGGCCGCCCATTCCGGGGTTTTCGGCGTGTTGTCGTATTTGCCCAGAATGTAGTCCTTGAAGTTTTCCTTGCCGTTCGGCGTATTCTTCGCCCAGTCCGGCATGGTACCGGCATCCATGCCCATGGTGAATTTGTTGATAAAATCCTGATCCTGCAAATTATTGGTGAAGATGTAATGGGCCATGCCCGCCATCATCGCCGCATCGGTATTGGGCCGAATCGGTATCCACCAGGCATCGTAGGCCGACGCAGA
>JALXFQ010000084.1 GCA_027067235.1 Gammaproteobacteria bacterium | reverse complement strand
TGGGCCTCGTTAGCGTGGCTGTCGGCTTTGCTCTGTACCGGCATTACCAGAAAAACAGGGGCCGCAAACAGCGCCTGTCGGCCTGTCGCGCCGCGCGCGCGGAGCTGGACAGGATTCTGGCTCTGGCCAGCGGTGGGCGCAACGATGCCGCGGTCGCGCAACAGCTTTCAGCCTTGCTACGCCGGCTGGCGATCTCGCTGTTCCCGCGGGAGAATGTGGCCGCTGTCACCGGAAGCGACTGGTGGCGCTGGCTGGATGAACGTGCGCAGAGCGCGGTCTTTAACGGGCCGGACGGCGCCGGGCCGAAACTGGAAAGCGCCGCCTATGGTGCTGTATCTGCGGATGTGGCGGCCCTGATTGATACGGTGGCATGCTGGATGAACGCTGTCTGTCGGGAGCGTGGATCATGAGCCTGCCGGACTGGTTTGCCGCGCTGCAACTGGCCTGGCCGTGGGCCTTGCTACTGTTGCCGTTGCCGCTGCTGGCGCGCTATCTGCTGCCGCCGTTGAGCTACGCTGCCGCGCTGAAGCTGCCATTTTTTGATGAAATAGCGCCCTATGTATCGAAAAATGCGGCGCAGGGCCGGCGCGTATTGCAGATACTCGCGTGGATCGCCTGGATATTGCTGGTGATTGCGCTGGCGCGGCCGCTATGGGTGGGCGAGCCGGTACAGTTGCCGGTGAAAGGCCGGGATATCATGCTGGCGGTGGATTTGTCCGGCTCCATGCAGTTTGAAGACTTTGCCCTGGGCGGCCGCCGGGTCAATCGCCTCAGCGCCATCAAGGCCGTGGCCAGAGATTTTATCGAGCGTCGCAAGGGCGACCGCATCGGCCTGATTCTGTTCGGTTCCCAGGCCTATCTGCAGACGCCGCTGACCTTCGACCGGGCGACAGTGGAGCGCTTGTTGCTGGAAGCGCAGATCGGGCTGGCAGGCAAGGAGACGGCCATTGGCGATGCCATCGGGCTGGCGGTTAAGCGTCTGGCCGACGAGCCGGCGGGCCAGAAGGTGTTGATCCTGCTTACCGATGGCGCCAATACCGCCGGCAATATCGACCCACTGAAAGCGGCGCAGCTGGCGAAAAAGACCGGTCTGAAAATCTATACCATTGGCGTTGGTTCCGTACGCCGGCGGCAGTCGCCGTTCGGTTTCAACAGCCCCGGCATGGATCTGGATGAACCGACCCTGCGCAAAATTGCAGCAACCACTGGCGGGCGTTATTTCCGCGCCAGGAATACGCGGGAACTGCAGGAAATCTATCAGGAACTGGACAAGCTGGAAGCGGTAGGCAAGGACAGCAAGTCACTACGGCCGATAAAAAGCCTGTATGTCTGGCCGTTGTCGCTGAGTCTGTTGCTGGGCATGCTCATCGCTGTCATGAGGAGGCGCTGATGGACTGGTCAAATTTCCATTTTCTGCGGCCGTGGTGGTTTCTGGGTCTGCTGCCGGTTTTCGCACTGGCCGCATGGTACTGGTTCGGCAGCGACAATTCGAGCGCTGGAGCATGGCGTAAACTGGTGGACGAAAGACTGTTGCCGGCGCTGATTGCCGGCAAGACTGACCGGCACAGCAGACGCTCCATCGCGCTGGCACTGCTGGCTGGTGTGGTGGCGATCACAGCGCTGGCCGGACCAGCGTGGAAACGTCTGCCACAGCCGCTGTATGAATCCCGCGCCGCCATGGTGCTGATACTGGACCTGTCGCGTTCCATGCTGGCCACGGATCTGCCACCGAACCGGCTGATGCGGGCCCGGTTGAAGCTGATCGATCTGCTGCGCGAGCGCAAGGAAGGCGAAACCGGGCTGGTGGTGTTTGCCGGTGACGCCTTCACCGTCTCGCCGCTCACCGATGACGTGAAAACCATATTGTCTCTGGTGCAGGATCTGTCCGTGGATTTGATGCCGGCGCAGGGTTCGAGCCTGTCCAGGGCCATCGAACACGCCGTGCAGCTGATGAAGCAGGCCGGCCATCCGGTGGGCAGTATCATCGCCCTGGCCGATGGCGGCGATGGCTCGGCTCTGGCGGCGGCGTCAGCTGCCGGCAGATCCGGCTACCGGGTTTCGGTACTCGGTGTGGGGACGCCACAGGGTGCGCCCGCGCCACTGCCGCGAGGCGGATTTGTTTCCGATGCCAGCGGTCAGGTGGTGGTGCACAAACTGGACGAAGGTTTTCTGCGCAAGGTGGCGCAGGCCGGAGGCGGCGTCTATCGTCGTATCACCACCGACGGCAGCGATTTGCAGGCCATTTTGTCCGTTTCAGAGAACAAACTGGCGCAAAACCAGTCCATGAAAAAGAAAGAGTTGCAACAGGACCAGTGGCGGGAAGAAGGGCCCTGGCTGTTGCTGCTGCTGGCGCCTCTGGTAGTGCTGGCATTCCGGCGTGGCTATCTGTTGCTGCTGGTTTTTCTGTTGCCCATGCCACAACCGGCGCGGGCGGCGGATCTGGGTCACTGGTTCCACAACCCGGATCAGCGCGGCAGGGCTTTGCTTGAACAAGGCGAGGCTGAAAAAGCGGCTGGCGAATTCACCCGCCCCGACTGGAAAGCCTCTGCTCTCTACCGCGCTGGGAAATACCAGCAGGCGCTGAAACTCTGGCGCGAACAGCATACGCCAGACGCCGCGTACAATGCCGGCAATGCGCTGGCGCGTCTGGGTCAGTTGCCACAGGCCATAGCAGCCTATGAACAGGCGATCAGGCAGGACCCGGAAAACAGCGATGCGGTAAAAAACCGTGACTTGCTGAAAAAGCTGCTGGAAAAACAGAAAAATCAGCAACAACAAAATCAGCAGCAGAACAAACAGGACCAGTCAACCAGCCAGCAGCAAAAGGGCGGGCAAAAGCAGGAGCAACAGCAGGGTGGGCAGTCCCGGCAGCAGGACGGCAAGCAGGAACAGAAATCACAGCAGGGTGAGAAGGGACAGGATCAACAGAGTGGCGCGCAACAGGCTGATAAAGACAGGGACGGGCAGCAGAACCAGCAGCAGGGCGACAAGACCCGACAGCAGGAGCAAAGCGACGCTGACAGTGATCAACAGCAGGGCGAACAACAGCAGGCTGATGAGGCCGGAAAACAAACGAAACCCGATTCGGAACCAGCGTCAGGCAAGCAGCAAGACCGGGATCAACAGCAAAAACCGGAAAGAGCTGCCGATCAACCGGGTTATGAAGGAGAGGACGAGCAGCAACCGAACAGGATGGACCGGCAGACTCGGCGCAGCCTGCGCAAGATACCCGATGATCCCGGTGGTTTGATGCGGCGCAAATTTTTATATCAGTATCGTCAGCGCGGTGGCGTGGGCGCAACGGAAGGTGAAACATGGTAAAGAGAATGATTGCATTGCTGGTGCTGGCTCTCATGCTGCAGTCAGGCAGCGTACTGGCAGCTCTGACGGCCAGTGTGGATACCACCAGAGTCGGCCCCGGCGAGCCGTTGCAATTGTCGGTCCGTACTGATCAAGAGGTTTCGGGAGAACCGGATTTTTCGGTGCTGGAAAAAAATTTCGAAGTGCTGGACCGCAGTCAAAGCCAGAATATCAGCATCATCAATGGTGCGGTCAGTCGGGAGACGGCGTGGAATCTGACTCTCATGCCCAGGGCCAGCGGCGAACAGGTCATTCCTTCCATCACATTGGAGGGAGAGCATACCAGCCCGATCAAGGTCAAGGTCAGTGATGTACGCATCAAACCAGCGGCGGGCAGCGGCAACTCGATTTTTATCGAGACCAAATGGGACAAGCCGTCGGCCAGGGTCAGTGAACAGCGCATATTGACGATTCGACTGTATCGTGCCGTGGATACCGGCTCATCCAGTCTTACCGAGCCGCAATCCGACGACGCCATTATCCGCAAACTGGCCAAAGACCGCGTCTATGAGGCAGAGCGTAACGGTCGTCGCTACAAGGTCAACGAGCGCCGCTATGCGGTTTTTCCACAGTCGCCGGGCGAACTGGTCATCAGTCCGGTGCAGTTCCAGGGACGGATACCGACCACACGGCGGCGCAAGAATCCATACAGCATGTTCGACGATTTTGGTATTGATATGGACGCTTTCATGGGCCGCGGCAAGCCGGTGCGGGTGTGGTCGCCGTCCATGCGCCTGCAGGTCTCCGATGTCCCGGCTGGCGTTGACCCCGATAAATGGCTGCCAGCAGCGGATGTGCAGCTGATGCAGCGCTGGGAGCCGGCCCAGCCGGAATTCAGGGCCGGGGAGCCGGTGACGCGGGTCATCAGCATGCTGGTGGACGGCCAGCCGGTTGATCAGTTGCCGGATCTGGATCTGCCGCTGCCTACGGGTATCCGGCATTACCCGGACAAACCGGTGGTCAATGAACAGGTGACCGAAGACGGCATTCTGGCCACCCGGGAAATCCGCGACGTTCTGGTGCCGGAACAGGCCGGCGTTTATCATCTGCCGCCGGTGTCCGTGCAATGGTGGGATACGCAGGCGGGCGAGATGCGTACAACAAAGATAGACGAGCAAACCATCAACGTCAGTGGCGCCCCTGCTTCGGCAGCGCCATCCAATCCCCCGGCGACAAGTCAGCCAGCGCTACAGCCTGCGAACAGCCAGCCAGCCGGCGATGGCACTGACAAAGCCGCGGCGGCTCCCGCCAGGCAGCCTGCCGCGGAACCGGTGGCGATGCGCGGCCCGAATTTCTGGCCATGGCTGAGTCTGCTGTTTGCCTCGCTGTGGCTGGGCACGCTGATGGTCTGGTGGCGTGCAAAACGCCAGAGCCCGGGCCAGCCCGCCGATCACAGGCAGGAAGCCGAAGTCAGTGAAAAACAGGCCTACCAGGCTTTGTTGCGCAGCCTGCAGCACGACGATGCCGCCGGGGTGGAAGCCGCGCTGCTTCGCTGGTTTGGCAGTCGCTATCCGCACCGCAAGGTGGCCAGCATCGGGCAGGTGACAGCATTGCTCGACGCCAAACAGGATGCCGATCTGATAGACGAATTACGCAAGCTGGAGCGTTTCCGCTACCGGGATGACAGCTCAGGTGTTTACCGCTCCGGCGCGTTAAAACCGCTGATCGAGCAATGGCGTCGGAAGCAAAACAAACACAGAGCGGAGAAAGCGTCTGAATCGGCGCTGAAGCCTTTGTATCAGTCGCCGTAACAACCGGCATCCGGCTGGTTTCTGGTTGCAGCGCCCGGCTATTTCTCTTTCAGGCGGTTCAGTCCCATCACCTGCAGCGCCAGTTTCTGGAACAGCGGTTCCGTGGCGCCGCGCTTCATGTTGAAAATGAAATATTTTTCAAACGCCACCTTGGCCCAGTGCACCCATTTGCCTTTTTTCGCCCAGGTCATGTTGCGCGGCGGGATTTGCGGCAAGGCAATGAAGGCCGCTCCGGTATCGCCCATATCGGCGAGACAGAAAGCATTCCAGGTGGGCACCTGCTCCGGTTCCTCGCCACGGATGGCGTGTACGATATTATGCGAGGTGGCCGTGACCATGGATTCGATCATATAGCCGGTTTTGGGCGTGCCTGTGGGAACCGGTGTGGCCTCCACGGGAGGAATGGCAATACAGACCCCCAGTGAGTAGATATTGTGCCATTTCGGATTGCGCTGAAACTGATCCACTTTCACGAAACCGCGCGGATTGACCAGATCTTCTCCCACTGCATTCACTGCGTCGACGCCCTTGAAAGCGGGCAAAATCATGGAATAGGCGAAGTCCAGCTCGTGCGTCGCGGCGACTTCGCCCTGGCGGTCAAGCTCCTCGACGTACATCTTGCCCTGTTCCACCTTGGTGATCCGGGCATTGCAGATCCAGTTGATATGGCGATCGCGTAATTCGGCTTCGAGCAAGCCCTTGGAGTTGCCCACTCCGCCCAGGCCCAGATGGCCAATATAGGGCTCGGATGTCACAAACGTCATGGGCACGCGATCGCGTATTTTACGTTTTCGCAGATCGGTATCCATGATCATGGCATGTTCGTAGGCCGGACCGAAGCAGGATGCCATCTGCGCCGCGCCGACGACGATGGGTCCGGGCTCGTCGACGAACTTCTGCCATGCTTCCCAGGCGGTTTCGGCATGACCGACCGTACACACGGACTGGGTATGGCCGTCGGGGCCGAGACCTTCGATTTCCTCGAACGCGAGTTTGGGGCCGGTAGCGATCACCAGAAAGTCATAATCCAGGGTGTCGCCATTGGCCAGCACCAGCTGGTTGTCGTCGGGCCTGATGGTTTCCACCGCCTCGGCGATAAAGCGGATACCCTTGTTTTCCAGTGGCTCCTTGAGCTTGAAACTGATGTCCGCGCGTGTGCGCCAGCCCACGCTGACCCAGGGATTGGACGGCACGAAATGAAATTCGGGGTGGATGGAAACCACGGTCACTTCATGCTCGATGCCGGCTTTTTCCAGATCGGCCTTGATGTCATAAGCCGCCGGCAACCCGCCAGTGCTTGCGCCGATAATGACAATTTTGTTCATTCTTTTCTCCTTGGTCTGATTCGATTATCGACATTCGCCTTTTTATTGTCTGGGGATCGCCGTGCGTCCGCTTGCTGGCCAATGCCGCCACATCGGGGTGGAGCGTACTTTTTACAGCAACGGTCTGATTGTGGCAATCATGGCGATGCCAATTCTGCTACGCCGGGCCGACTGTCGTTGGTAGCATAGGGCGTACCGGTTCAAACAGGTTTTTCAGCACATGAGAAGATTGTCAGGGATCACCCGTTTCGGGATTGTCTGTTTTATTGCGGCTCAAACAACGGCGTCAGCCGTGGCATCATCTTTACAGCTGTCGTTGCATATACCCTATGCATACCTGGATCATGCACTGGAAAAACGTTATTTTGTCGCCAGGGACCAGCGCTTGTTCCTGCGCCGGGACGGGCCGTGCCGGTATCTGGTGCTGGATAATCCCCGATTCATGGCGAAAGGCGCATTGCTCGGTTTCAGGGTCCACGGCAAAAGCTCTCTTGGCGTACTGCAAAACGGCGTCTGTAACGGCGTGGGCTGGCGCGGGCATATCGAACTTGGCGCCAAGCCTTATGTGACCGACGATTTGTTACTCAAATTCAAACTGAAAAGCGCTGAATTTCTTGATGAATCCGGGCAGCCGTTGCTGGTCGAGGGGCTGTGGCCGGATGCGAAGCAGGCTTTTTCCTCCGTATTTGGGTCATGGTCGATTGATCTTGCACCCGGGCTCAAGCATATCGCCTCGCTGCCTTCGCGGTTTCTGCCGCCAGACAGACTGGCGCAGTTCAATACGGCGATAAAGACTCTGCGGGCAGGGCAGCTGTGGCCACGGGCAGATGGCGTCGAAACCCGTATCGCCATGGACTGGCCCGAGGCTCTGAAGACCGGGCAGAAAACGCTTTCCCCCGCTTTGAGCCGGTCGGAAAAACAGGATGCCCTGGCCGTGCTGGAAAACATGCAGGCATTTGTCGGTTTTGTTGCGCATCGACTGGCGCAGGGCGTCGAAGATCCCGATATTCAGGACGAGGTCATTGATATACTGTTATCGGCCCGCGTCGCCATCGCTGACGCGCTGGAGCAGCCGCGCAGTGTGGGCCGGGATCGAGTTCGCGAGATATTTGCAGAAAGCTGGGACCGGCTGGGCAGGGCGGCAAGCCTGAGCATCAAGAAAGGCGGTGCAACAGACAATCTGATGATTTTCAGCTTGTTCGTGCGGGGCCAGGATCTGCTGAAACTGTTCGATCAGCTGGGCGTCGATGTATCAGAAAACGGATTGCGCAAGCTGGCCCGGATGCTGGCGCCTTACGCCCAAGTGGACCCGCTGACCTACCGC